>DASUWY010000075.1 GCA_036378175.1 Thermoleophilaceae bacterium | reverse complement strand
GACTCATCGCCGCAACTGGTACAGCGGCGCAAACCACGTGTCCAGAAGTGCGGCAATTCCGAGGGCACGATCGGGGGCACGATCGGGGGCAGTCTTACGAGCCGCGGATCACCATCGAGCGCAGCATGCGGCCGGTGCGCTAGTTCAGGTAGAGGAACTCGTGATCGGGGAGCTGGAGGATCGTGTGTTGGACGATCTCGCGGTTGCCGCCGGCGAGCTCGGCCATCCGCCGCGCGCGAACTAGATCATCGTTGCGGAAGAGGAACAGATGGGTTGCCATGCCGTAGGCCATGAGCGGGATATTCACCGGTTCCTGAGATGAGGCCACGACGGTTACACCTTCGGAACGTCCGAGCATCCAGAGTTCCTCGAACTCGTCGCGCAAGCCGAGCTGATCCGACATGTATTGCACGTCATCCGCGTAGACGGTCCAGTTGCCAACGTCATAGATGTCGTTCAACGCTTGGCGGAACCGTTGCGCCTTGGCGGCGCGGCCTTCTTTCCCGTGCTTATCGGTTGTGGGCACGAATAGGAGGCGTTCACCGGGGCTCTCCGGCGGAACCTCCGCGTCGAACGTTCGGACCAACCGATAGCCCTCTTCCTCGAATGGCCCATACAGCTCTTTGTCGCGGCGCTTAACCCCGAGCACAACCACGAAATCGCGGCGGCGCAACAGATAACGGTTGAGCACGGTCTTACCGGAACCGGTTGGCCCGATGGTTGTGATGTGTTCGCCCTGCCGCGGCTTCCACTTGCGCGCGAACCGATCGAAGCGAACGAACGGCGGCAATTCCAGCCCCGAGCGCGTGCGCGCCCCATCTAGCTCAACCGACCCGCTTGAGCGAACCGGCGCGAGGTTGAGCCGCGGCAGCCGCGGGGTTCTAGGCGGCGACGGCGGCCGCGGGGGGCGGGGTACTCTCGGCATGCTCTTCGCGGCGGTCTGGAATGTTGAACATCTCGCGCGCTTTGTCCGGTACGGGCAGGTTCGCGAAGTACACGATCGGCGGCACCGCATAGCCGATCAGCGCGCCCGTGACGCCGACGAGGGACATGAGCTTCATTGCGGCGGCCTCGCCGGTCGCCCACTCCTCGAGCTTGGCCCGGAGCCACGGGTTGTGTTCGCTCGCGAGGATCAGGTTGCGCGCTAGGTAGGGGCCCTGCGCGGTGAAGTGGTTCGCCGCCCACTCCTCGCCGAACATGCCGCACACCATCGCGGGCGCCTGGAGCGCTTCCGCGATCGCGGCCTCGAGCTCCTTGAGGTCCACGCGCCGCGGCGCGGGCGGTTTCTTCGGCGTCTTCGACTTGCGGCGCGGCCGGCGATCCTTGGGCGCCTGCTCCGCGTCGCGCGCGAGGGCCTCTTCGATCGTCTCGTCGCCCTGGCGCCAGAGTGTGCCCTTGCCGCCGGGGTGCTTGACGTACTCGCGGCCGCGCCCGTCGCGCTGCCAGCCGGCCGCCCCGCTCTCCGCGGCCGGCCGCTCGAGGTCTTCGCGCTCGAGCTGGTCCGTCATCCGTTCAGAAACCGCTCGGCGAGCGTGCGCTTACGCGGTGCGGGCTCGGGTTGCGGCGGCGGGGTCGGTTCCTCACCCGGCGCCGGGGGCGCGGTCGATTCCGCGGCCGCGGGTGGGGGCGAGACCGGTTCCGGTGGCGGGTCGAACGCACCGCGCGTTTCCATGTCCTTAATCACAAAGTCGGAGACCTGCTTGCCGAGCATTTCCACTTGCTCTGCGGTGAGGGGGAGCCCGCTCTCCTTGAGCTTGTCGCGCGCTGCCGATTCGGCGCGTGAGCGCGCCTCCTCTTCACTGGTGGAGCCCTCCGCGGCCGCGAGCGCGGCGCTGGTGGCCTCCTGGCCGCTCTTAATCGCGTCCTGCTGCGTCGGTTCTGCCGGTGGGTTCTGTTCTGTGGTCACTTCCTGCTCCCTCCGAGGTATTCGATCGCCCAGATGTAGCCGTCGCCTCTACGTTCGACGTGCGCGCAGAGTTCCCAGCGTTCATGTAGGCGCAGCTCGACCATGAGGTTGATCAGCCGCCGCGCGCGCCAGCGGGCGCGGTACTTGTTCGGTTGGATGTAGTTGCCATAGACGGCGCCGTGTTCCTTGAGGATCGCGTCGGCCTTGTAGACCTCGGCGACCCGATGGCCCGGTAGCCAGCGCTGTCGGGTGAACGCCTCGGATGGTGGCCGAACATCATCGGGCTCGGCTGTCATCCGGGCCAGACTTGCGCGAGCAAGAGGAGCACGACGCCGGCGATGATCGACGCGACGCCCATGCTGTGAATGAACTTAGGATCGACGCCCAAACCGCTCTAGATCGTAGGCGTAGAAACGGCCGTTTTCCAGCACAAATAGTGACGCTTACGCACGGATCGGCCGGGAGGGTGCATATCGGTAGCGCTTTTCGTCTTAAGCGTCACCATCGCCGCGTAAGCTGGCCTCGTGTTATCCGTCGCAATCGCTAGCTTGCGGGTGGCGCCGTCCGGGGTCGGCATATGGCCTCGGGCGGCGGTCCCCTTTCTGACCGCTACCCCTTTCCGGCGTCGAACACTTGTCCACGATTGGACAATGTTGACTGAGCGGTTCGATACACCTACGGTCCTCCCACAAGCACGACCAGGAGGACGACGATATGCCCGTCACCTCAACGCGACCGGCCCTGTCGGTCAGCTATCCACAGTTGCCGGTCGGGTTCCGGCAGCGCCACCGCTCGCCGATCACGATGCCTGAGTATCGGCTCGGCAAGAGACCGGGGAACTTCGGCAAGACGTACCCGGCCGAAGTGCTCACGCCCGCGGAGGTAGCCCGGCTGATCTCCGCTTGTGGCCGTGGGCCCTCGGGACTCCGCAACCGCGCGCTGATCGTCTGCATGTGGCGCGCGGGCTTGCGGATTTCCGAGGCGCTCGCGCTGTACCCGAAGGACATCGATGCGCACGCCGGCACGATCACCGTGCTCCACGGCAAAGGCAACAAGCGCCGCACGGTCGGCGTTGACCCTACGGCGCTCGCGGTCATAGAGCGGTGGCTCGAGCAGCGCCGCCAGCTCGGCCTAAACGGGCGGCATCCGGTGTTCTGCACGATCGCGCATGATGAGTTCGGCGGCCCCGGCCGGCCGATCCGCTCCGCTTACGTGCGCATGATGGTCAAGCGTGCCGCCACGCGCGCCGGCATCGAGAAGCGCGTACACCCGCACGGCTTCCGCCACACGCACGCTTACGAGCTCGCGAACGAGGGCACGCCCGTCCACGTGATCCAAGCGCAGCTCGGACACAACTCGCTTGCCACGACCGACCGCTACCTCCGGCACATCGCGCCGGTGCTCGTGGTGCGGACGATGCAGGCTCGCTCGTGGCCCTCCGAGGTCGAGCCCGCGGCGTCCAATACAGCGCCGTAGCCACGCCGAGTACGACGGTCGGCACGCCGACAAGGTAGGCGAGAAGTGCGAGAGCGAACGGGCTCACCGTTCTGGCCCTAGACGAGTGGCCCGTTCGCTTCTCGCGGCTCGCGGCGGCCGTCCGAGACCCGCCGCGGTGGTTTCGCGCGCGTGGACTCGCATGCCGCGCGCTACACCACGCTCGTACAGCCACCATAGGAACGCGAGCACGTACAGCAGCGCGTGAGCGACGCTCCGAGTCGAAAGCGTCACGCCGAGCCCCAGATGAGAAGGGCGCAGCCGAACGGTGGCCGGGAGTTCGGCGGCGCCGGCGCGGATCCGATGCCGAAGGGCAGGCGGCCGCGGAGGAACTCCACTCGTAGCCGGCCGCCGCGATCGCGGTGAGGCTCTACGTACTCCTGCCACCACGCCTGTTCTGTGCGGTTGGCCGGCACGAGCATCACCACGAGATCCGCGAGCGACTCCGCGGCCTTCTGAACCCACGGCGGGATCTCGGAGAAGGGCGGGTTGCACCAGATGCGCTCGCCCGTCCAGTCCTGCGCCAGCCCGTCATCTTCTGGGCTCCAAAAGCGGTCCAGCTTGCGGTTATACGGAAGTGCCGCCGCGTCGACTGTGAAGCGGAAGCGCTTATGTAGGACCGCGAAGAGCTCCACCGGTGTCGCGCGCTCATCGACATCGCGGCGCGCGCCGTGAAAGAGCACCTGCTGCGGATGATTCCGCGCGCGGAAGCCCACGAGGCTCATGCGGTATCGCTTCTCCGAGAAAAGCGTCACGGGCACTCCTCGTCGTAGTCGCCGAAGTCGACGAGGCCCTCGCAACCGCAGGAGCGGTGATAGCGGCACCTACCCCAGCGCTCGCCCTTGAGCTCGCCGGTGGGCGCCCGGTGGTGCTCGGATAGGTGCCCGCATGGGCATCGCTGGCCGGCGACGATCTCGAGGACATCGCGCGCCGTGACGCTTTGTCGGGAAAGCGTCACGAGGCCCGCCCCGCGATCTCGGCGGCTACCTCTCGCGCGCCTACCTGCTCAATGTGTCTGCGGCAATTCTGCGCCTCGCGCGCGGAGAGGTACGGTCCGAAACGGAGTGAGCACTCCCAGCATCGGACCCAATAGCGCCGCCGGAGCCGGTCACCCAGCCGGCGGCTGTAGACGACCACGGGAAGGTGGCGATCATCGAAGCAATCGCGGTCGCCCGCGTTGCTTTGCCGCGAAAGCGTCACGCGCGCTCCTCGAGCTGGTCGAAACGCTCCTGGCGCTTGGCTTGGAACTCGAGCGCCGCGCCGGACGGCGCTCGAGGCACTTCACTCGTGGAAGGGCCCGCGTTACCTGTCTGATCTCGGAGCCGCGCGCGGCTCGCCGGCGGATCACTCCCGGCCCCTGCAGAGGCCCGGGCCCGTGGGAAGTTGCTTAGGCGTGGAAGCGTCATCGCTTGGCCTCCGGTATCGCGCGCGTGAGCTCGTCGAGCGCTCGATTCATTGCGCCGGGCGACTCCGCTTCGATGACGAACTCGGCCGACCATCCCTGACCCCACATCGTGGCCTTGCGGATGATGTTGCCGAGCGAGACGTTCACGCCCTCGGGGACGCGGATCGGCGGCCGGTCGCTATCGCTTTGGGACATCAGCGCCTCTCTTCCCGCGGTTGGACGTGGTAGCCGACACTGATCGGATCGGGCATCTCGAGCGCGAGGAAGGTGCCTGTGCCGGCCTCGTGCTGAGCCACCTTCCCAACCGCCTCTTCGGCAGTCTCGCCGCGGACGAGGAAGCCTCCTGGCGGGAGCCATTCGACCGGCGCCCCGGTAGCCGGGTGACGCCACACGATCCACCATCGGCTGTAGTTGCTTTTCGGGCATTAGCTACACGCAGTCCTTCGCGAACGCGCTCGGCGGTCGTGTGATCTCACGGACACGCTCCTCCGGCAGCCCTGTCCGTCGAGCTACGGCGAGGCGAGCGTGCATGCGGCGGCCATCGAACCAGCCGCGCTTCCGCTCCTCCGGGTCCTTCGGAGCCGGGTCGGGCATGCTGCGGAACTCCTCGCGGAAGATCCGGCGCACCAGTGCTTCGCTTGGGCGCGTTGCGCCTTCAGCCATTTGCGTCTCCAACGCGGCGCATGAGACGGCCTCGGTCCTCCGTGGCCACGACGTCGTAAACGCGCTCGCCGTCGCGGAAGCGGACGACGCAGGCGTCGCCGCCATCATGGACCGCAACGACCTCACGGCGCTCCCAGTCACCATGAATCTGCGGGAACAGCGGGGCGTTGATCTTGACCTCGATCACGTCGCCCGGCCGTAGATCCTCGTAACGAAGATCGGCGTTGCTCTCCGTCATGACCGACGCTCCAGCGACGGGGTGGCCCCGCGGCGAGCGCGGTCGTATCGGTCGCGCGTGGCCCGCCGGCGCTCGAGCTGCTCGAGCCAGCGCTCGAGGTACTCGCTGTAGAGCTCGGGTCGGGTGCGCTGCTGCACGGCGTCGCGCGCGGCCTGGCGCGCGGCGGCGTTCACCACGCACCCCACTCGGCCAGCGCGTCGATGTCGACGCATTGCGGCGGCGGTAGGTGGGTAAGACCACCGCGCGCGGGCTCGGCCACCGGCACGAGCTCGCGCCCATCCACGTCGCAGACGGCGCCGTAGGCCTCTTCGTAGGACGCCGCGGTGTAGTAGCCGCGGCCGCAAGCTGGGCATATCAGCTCACACGGCATGGTGTGTCTCCCTTCGGGTCACTCGACGGACCAGACGGCGTCGAGGTCTTTGGTTGCATAGGCGAGCAGCCGCTTGGCGAGCTCGTGTACTTCGGCCGGCACGCCCTTGATCACGCTCGCCTCGCCGAGCACGTTCATCACGTCACCGGCACGGCGGCCGTCGAGCGGCCGGAAGAGTTCCTCGAAGACCTGGTGCACGCCCCAGCAGGACGTGTTCTCGACCTGATCGCCTGTCGGGATCCGATCGGCGCCGAGCAGCTCGCGGAGCTTCTGTTGCGAGATCGCCCCGTAGCGCGCCGTGTCGATACGCCGCTCCGGGTGCGTCGCCCACCAGCCACCCTTGCCGTCAGGGCCCTGGCCGGTCAGGTCGCTGTCTCGGATCGTCTTCGACGACTGGAGTTCGATCCAGAGATAGCGCTCGGCGATCTTGGCGTACACCTTCGCCTGCTCCCACGTCCGGGCCGGGTTGAGCACGGGCCGGTCGTCGCCGAGCAGCTCGAGCACGTCCGCCGTGGCACCTGCGCCGCGGTTTGCCACCGCCGCCTCCTCACTCGCCGGTCGTTCGCTGGCGGTCAGACCAGCCGACGCGGCGTCCTGGTTGGGCTTCGGGGCAGAAACGAGGCCGTTGCCGTTCGTCTCGGGCCCCCCGTGCGCGCCTGCGTGCGCGCATGCACGTCTTGACCGACCTCCCCCCTCGTAGGGGCTACGCCCCGTAGAGGGGGAGGTCTCTTTGGGAGTTGAGTTTCCCTCGAAAAAAAAGCGAAGCCGGCGTCCCTCGTGGTCCGAGCGGCGGCAGTAGGGGCGCCGGCGCGCAGCTAGGCGCTCGGCGGCGCTCTCAGGCCGCTGGCGGCATATCGGAGCTGCTTGACCAACTGAGCTACTCCGGCAGGCGTCAGGGTTTAGCAGACGCACGCTGGAGCGCCTATCGCGGCCGTGCTGATCCTTCACGCCTCCCATCATCGCGAGGCCGGCCTCTTCCAGCAAGGCGAACACGCGGAGGAGCTGCTCGGGTGAGCGCTTCTCGTAGCCGACCGCGATCGACATCTGCTCGATCGTGGTATCGAAGGTGCACGAGTTGAGCTTCTTGCAGCGCCGCACGACCGCCAGCCACACGTTGGCCACGAGCTCGGCGTAATCAGCTCGGAGCGCTGGACGCATCATTTCCTGACGGCTGGGCACACGGGCGCATCGTTCGAGGACCTCGAGGAGCCGCGGGATTCGGAAGTCGAGCGGCTCTCTGGGAGTCTTCGGCAGATGGGGCCGACGACTGTAGCCGCGGAGTGAGTGGCCGCGCTTCGTTCGATGAACGTCGAACGAGTGCTCTACGCTTCCCATTGCGGCCCGCGGTGGTTAGACCCAGTAACCATCGCGGGCCATCCTACGCCCGCCGCGGACGGAAAAGCAACGCCCAATCGCGGTAAATGCCGCTACGAGCGAGAGTTGCTTTCGGACGGAAGCGCTACGGGCGGGACCGCTGTTGCGCCTAGCTGGACGTTGTGACTCGCCGCCGGCACCCTTGGCGGCCCCGCGGCGGTCAGGTTACCGGTGTGCCGTACTTGCCCGCCGACACATCCGCGAGCAGTCGCCGAATCCGGCGCATCTGTTGAAGGGTCGGCTCCCTGCCGGGGAAGTAGGAGACGCCGCCGGTATCGAGGTAGTGCTGCCACGCCCGTTTCGATTTGAGCGCTTGCGGGTGCTGAGTTATGACGCGGTAGGTCTCGGCGAACTGCTCGCGGGGTGGATTTGGATAGCCGGTGTGGGCCGCCCCGGCGTTCCCCCAGAGGCGCGCCTGCCGCATGATCTGGAGCCACTTGGCGCGCGCGGCGTCGGTCATGCTCTCGTCGTCGAAGGCGTGGCCGAGCTCGTGGAGAAACGAGCCCGGATCCTGCGCGGGTGATAACACCATCTGCGCGCCGCCCGGCAGGTCATACGTCCTTCCGTTTCCCTCCGGCACGCTCGGGTCATAGCTGACCGTAACGCCGCCGCGCGGCTTGTATCGGTCGTGGAGATACCAGACCGTAGCGGGGCCCTGCGCGCCGCTTAGGTGTGGATCCGGTGGCGTCGCCGCGATCATTTCCCGGTGTCGTAGAGCACGGTAAAGCCTGCGTTCTGAATCAGGATCATCAGTCCACCCGCGCTGAGCGACGGCGTGAGGATCAGCACCATTTGCAGCAAGGTGCCAGGGCTGATGTCGACTGGCGAGGGCAGCATGAACGTCGTGCCCACGGGAGCGCCGAGTGTGCGACCCGATATCCCGATGCCGGGAAACAGGTTGCCCGCCTTGCCCACTTGGCTGATTGCATCCGTTGAGCCGTCCCAGATTTTCGAAAACGTAGAGAGATCTTGCGGCAGCGCAACGGCGCCCGGCTGCTGAGTCGGGCTGTTGTTCCCAACGCCGCCGGCGATCGCGCCGCCGGCGTTGTGTAGGGCGCTGTCGACGAGGAGGCCCGCCCACAGATTGCCGAGTCGCCCCCAGACGGGCCCGAACGCCTGGAGGAAGCCGATATCGAGCCTGATCGACCACCCGATGATCGACCAGTGCTCCACGAGCGTCGGTTGAATCTGTATCTGCTCGGTGCGGATCGCGCCCGAGCTCCAATCAGCATTGCCCGAGCCAATGTCCCAGATTACGCACTGCCGGAAGTCGTTCTGGTCGAAGCTCCCCGCGGCTAGTTGCGAGACGGTCAAATCGCCGTTGCCTGAACGAGTAGCAGGTCGCTCTCGGTAGCGGCGGCCACGGCGCTGAAAGCGATTGTGACGGCCGCCCCTTGGGCGCAGATGATCCCGAGCGATTGGTCAAAATCGTCTTCGCCAGCCCCGCCGGCCGGCGCTTGAGGGGCGAAGAGTCGCCAGAGGAACCGCTGCACACCATCGTTGACGGTCACATCCCGTAGTACGGAACCGGCGCCGTTGAAGTTGAGCAGCCTAGCGGCGACTCGCGTGACCAAATAGGAGACGTTGCTACCCGGGGCGGGGAGGTTGATGCTCGCTGTTCCACCGCCGAGCGCCGACACCGTTTGTGTGAGCCCCTCCGGTACTGCGGCCACCCGGGGTTAGCCCTTCACTAGGAGCTGGTGCCAGCGCTGCTCGAGCGCCATCGCTTCGTCGGCGTAGTGCTCGGCCGCCGGGCCGCTGCCGTTGAAGTGGCGGAAGCCTTCGCGCTCGCCGAACTCCTGGCGTAGCTGTGCGAGGAACTCAACTCCGACGCGCACGTTCGCGCTATTGCGCCAGCAGCCGCCGAGCTGGTCGGCGCGGTCCTGTAGGCCGGCGCTCGTGAGCTGGAATTGGCCACAGCCCTGCCGCGGCCCGCGGCCGGCGAGCGCGAGCATCCGCCGGTAGCTCGCGCGTGTGACAGGGGCGCCGTGCATGTCGGGCGCGGCAGGGTCGTGGCCAAACTCGTTCTGAAAGTTCGTCTCGAGCGTCGCGACCGCGCACGCGGCCGAGACCGGGAAGCCGATGCGGAAGCACTCGCGCGCGAGCCGGTACGAGTTGCCGCGGATGTGCGCGCTGACGCCGTGCTTGCGCAGCGTGCGCGCGGCGCGGATGACGCGCGTGATCTTCATCGCTTCCTGGCCTTCCGTTTGCGCTTGGCGATCGTGGCCTTGTAGACGTGCTCGGCGTCCTTGCGGCCGTAGGTGCGCTGCATTGAGGCGAATGCCTTCTCGGCGGCCCCCTTCACGCCGCCGAAGTACTTGTCATCGCCGCGCGAGGGCATCAGCCGAGTAGCTCCTTGGGGTCGATTAGGTCGGTGTGCTGGCGCCGCGGATCGTCGGAGATCAGCTCCTCCGCGCGCATCCGGGTCCAGCATTCGCGCATGTAGTCGACCCGCTCGCGCGCGGCCGGGTCGCCCTTGCCGGCGTCGCCGACATCCACCCAGAAGCGCAGCGCCGCAAGCCTCAACTGCGGGTTGACCCTTAGCTCCTCCGCGGCGTGGCGCGGCTGGCCGTGCGCAATCAGGTTCGCGATCAGCTCCTCATCGGGCACGGCCGCGAGCGGCGTGCGAATGCCGGCGCCGGCCTGGCGGTGCTGGTTGCGCAGCCGGATCGCGTCCGCGGGCGTCAGCTCAACCATCGATCGCACGGGCGAGCTCCTTTACCTGGCGGTGCTGGAGGAACACGATCGCGGCGAGCACGCCGAACGCGAACGCGGTGAGCATGCTCACCGCACTGAGCGTGCGCAGCTCGGCGCCGTGCTGGTCGGCCGTGGCGATCAGGCCGGCAACGTCACGCGCGAGCGTCTGCTCCACGCGTCCGGGCTCCTCCGGCTCCGGCTGCCGTACCTCCGGCTCGTGCTGTGCCTGCGGCTGTCCGTTCTCAGGTTCCATCGGTCTTCTCCTCCCGCGGCGGGAACTTGTGATCCGGGCCGATCTCGTCGGCGAGCTCATCGAAGCCGTTGTTAACGAGATCGACCAAAGCGTTGTGCGATGCCTTCGCCACTTCGCTCGCGGCGTGCACCTTGGTTTCCACCCGTCCAAGGTGGCGCTTGTTCACGAGGCCGAGCACGGTTGCGACGAGCACGAGCGCACTAGTGCCGGCTTGTAGCCATTGGTCGAGATGGGCGAGGAATGCGGCGCACAAGCTTCAGGCTCCGGTGTTGGTTTGGGCGAGAAGCATCGTCAGACGCTTTGCAGCGGCGCGTACGCCTCGAGCATGAAACAGATTTGCGACCAGTGGTCGCCCGCCTTCGGCAGCACTTCGCTGCCGATCGTCCAGCCCGCCGGCAGGATCGCGGACGGCACGGGACAAGCCCACTGGTTGAGCTGCGCCTGCTCGACTGTCTCGGAGCCGAGATAGTGAATGTCGTTCGTGGTGCTCGGCCCGAACGTCCACTGCGCCGGTACGCCGTACACGATCCGGTTGCCGCCGCCGAAGCCCGGTGAGCCCGACAGGTTGTCCCACACCTGAAAGCCCGGAAACCGGTTGCCGGCGGTCGCAGAGCACACGAGAAGGGCTGTGCCGATGATGAACTTCCAGTCGAAGCCTGCGGGTAGCACGAATTGCCAGTCGACCGCGCCAGGGTCCGCGACGGTGACAAACCGGCGGCCGATCGGTTGCCGTGCGGCGCCCGTGTTCCCCACGCCCATACATCAGACCTCCGCGACGGTGACGGTCGTGTTGGCTGCGGCGATGGCGGTGATGCTTCCGCACCAGAGCAAGTCCGAAAGCTTGAAGTCCCACGAGCCGCCGTTTGCGGCGAGGAAGAGCTGCGGCACGCCCACGGTTAGCGGTGTGCCCCCACCGGGCTCGAGCACGTCGCGGGTGAGCGCGAGCGTGACCGCGCCGGCGCCCGACACGACGATGATGCCGCCGAGCCTGTTCTCGTTCGGCGGCACGAGCAGCGTTGGCGTGTTCGCCACCAGGGCCACGCTCTCGCCGTTGCCGGTGCGGCGCACGATGTAGCGCTTGGCGCCACGGAGCGGGAAGTTCTCCATGCACTGCTCTTGCGCCTCGATGTCACTGATGCAGAGCTGCTCGATCGTCGTGCGCTCCTGGAGCAGCAGCGCATCTAGGCGCCGGGTGAGCGCGAGCAGCTCGGCGCCCACGTCGACGCCTGCCGGCGTCGCAACACCAACGTCGCGCGCGGCGGTCAGGTCTCGGCGGTCAAACAGAGGGTGTGCCATTTCGGTCCTTGAGTTCGTCGCGTACTTCGCGCATCAGGTCCACGAGCTCGCGCAGCAGCTCCATCGCCTCGTGCAGCTTCGTGGCCCACATCAGACGGCCCTCGCTGCGACGCGGCCGGCGGCGCCTACCGGGTCGACGGTGCCGCCGGTGAGTGACTTGAGGCCCATCAGCAGGAGTGCGATGCCGCCGACCGCTTCGGCCACGCGGAGCCAGAACGCCGGGTCGAGCAGGGTGGCGAGCACCTTGGCGAGCTCCTCGCCCCAGCCGGCGACGGTGTTGCCGGTCGACTGGCCGGCCTGCACCGCGAGCGGCACGCCGGTCTTATCGGTGGGCGCGCCCTTCGCTTTGTCGAGCACGTCTTGCAGCCCGTAGCCGCCGCCGGAGTAGCGGCGTAGCGCGTTGTCCCATGCGGCGTTTCCACGGAGGCCCATGCCGAGCGCCTGGCGGTGGAGCACGGACAGGTAGCGGGCGGCCGAGCGCGCCTGCTGGTTGAACTGCGCCGCGGTCGGGCTGTTCGTGAGCGGGTAGCCGTACTCGCGCGCCGTCCCCGGCAGGAATTGGAAGTCGCCTTCGGCGCCGGCCGAACTCGTCTTCACGTCCTTACCGAAGTTGGTCTCCATGCCGAAGACGCCCCACAGGATGTTGAGCGGCACGCCGAACGACTGCGCGGCGCCGCTGACGGCATCGGGCCCGTTGAGGCCCTGCAATCCCATCGCCTGCCCCTGCGACGTGAACGGGCTGAGCAGCGTGTCGATAATGCTCATGCTCAGTAGCCCCCTGCCACGTCGGGCGGCTGCGCGCTCATGCCGTCACTGGACTGCGAGCGGTTGAGCGCGCGGTTGTAGAGCCAGTACATGTAGACGGTGGCGAGCACCGCGCCGGCGACCGGCCACGGGGAGCGGGAGAGGTACGCGCCGCCGAGCGCGTAGGCCCACGAGATCGCCATCGCGTGCGTGACGTACTGGCGCGCCATGCGCTCCTCTTCGCTGTCCTTCGTGAACTTCTCCGTCGACCAGGGCGAGGACATCACCGCGGAGAAAGCGTCGTAGACGTTCGTGCCCGCGCCGATGAAGAGGACCGCGGCGAGCGCGCCCTGCCCGCCGCCGCCGCCGATGAACTCGTCGCCGCCGGCCATCTACTTCTTCACCTTCTTCTTCGGCTTGGGCTTCACGATGTGCATCGGCTTCGGCGCCGCCGACGGGTGCTTCGTCGGGTGGTGGCGCTGATGTGAGGGCGGCGCAACGTTGTGATGCTGGCGCGGGTTGTGCGGATGCGTGGACGCGGCGCGCTTGCGGCCGCCCGCGTGATGCGTGACGTGATGGCCGGCCGGATGATTCTTCGGCTTGCCGAGCGGGCTGCGTGTCTTGAGCGCGTGCGTGATCTGACCGCGGCTGTAGCCGGCGGCGAGCAGCTCATTGATCGTCTTCGACCCGCCGACGCCGCGCGCTACACGCTCCTTGGCCTTCTCGAGCGCGGATTTCGGCTTGGGCGCCGGCGCGGCGCCAGTGTGGACGCTCACGGTGCCTGGGTCGGTGTTCGTCTGGTCGCCGACCGGCGGGAGCGGCTGCAACGACTGGAGCCCGGCGAGCAGCTGCTCAATCGCTCCGAGGTCCGCGAGCTCGTTCTGCAAGCTGGTCGGGTTGCCGGTCGTGTCGGTCGCCCCGCCCGTCGTCACGCCGCCGCTGACCGGCAGGCCCGTGGTCGGGTCGATCGGGTTGAACGCCGAGCCGGCGAGCGTGCCCGGCGAGGTCGAGCTCGAGCGGCGCGACCAGAGATAGGCGCCGAGACCGACCGCGACGCCGATCGCGACCCACTGCCAGAGCTGGAGAGGTCCGAGCTTCTTCTTCATGCGCACTTACCCATGATCAGTAACCCCCCGGACTGAGCGGCGCGACGGTGGCTACGAACGGCTGCGAGGGCGCCTGGTTGGCGACGGCGCCGGGGCGCTGCCTGACCTTGACCGGGGCGGCCGCGGCCTCGTAAGCGAGCCCTCCTGGCCAATAGGCGACGTCTTCGGGCCGGTAGACCTCGAGGCTGTAGGCGTCGCCGCCGTCGCGCTGAAACGCCGCCATGCGGCGGAAGGGGTTGGGGTTGGTCGCGTGCGGATAGTGCGCCCACTTGCGTTCCGGGCCGACGCCGTAGCCCTGCTCGGCGCTCTCGTTCGTCGGAAGCGCGTTCGTGTGTGCCGACTGGAATTGCTGGGCGTTGAAGTCGCCCCAGCCGGTCGGCGGGCTCTCCGCGGGGTTGACGACCGTGACAACGCCGGGCGGGAACTGTGGGTCCACCTGCCCGGAGAGCAGCTCGTAAACGCCGAGTGTGCCGGTGTGCGTGCCCATCAGGGAGCCGGGATCGTGCCGGGGATCAGTGGGGTGGTGATCTGGTCGATGGTCGCGAGCGATTGCACCTGCTGCGGCGTCGCTCCCTGCCGCCGCGCGAGCCGCTGCGCCGCCGCCAGATTGCTCGGCTTGGCGCCGAGCTTCCGGTTGACATCTGCCGCCACCTGGCCGGCGTTGCCGAGCACGTCACCGGTGGCGGCGAGGATCGCGAGAGACCCGCCGAACGACGGCGCGATCTCGGCGAGGATTGACAGGATGAAGAAAGAGAAGCCCCAGCCGGTGATGAAGCGGCCGATGTTGGGCGGCGCGCCGATCCCCACGAGCTGGCCGATGCTGCCGCCGGAGCTCGAGTGCCCCTCTGTCAGCAGCCGATAGGTGTAGGTCGCGATCACCACGAGGGCGCTCACCACGACCGCGCGCTCTGCTCCGCGGCGGCTCATCAGGCGCCCACCGAATGCAGGAAGTCGAGGAACGATTGCCCGGCCTTCGTCACCTGGCCCTCTACGTAGCCGGTCGTGCCCTGCGCGAGCGTCTGCGAGCTGTTCGCCGCCCAGCCGATCTCGATGCCGGTGCCCTGCCCGGCATAGGTCGCTACCTGCTGGCCGGCGGCAACGCTGTTGCCCACCTTGAGGCCGGGCACGATCTGCTCGGCGAGAAACCAAAACTTGCCCTTGTGCGGCCCGCTCGTGATCTGAAAGAACATGCCCGGCTGGCCCCGGTACCAGTTGGGCGTGATGCCCACGAGCTTCGACGGAAACGGCGCGTCTATGCGCGAGCCGGGTTTCATGGTCGCGTCGACGCCCATGTCGGTGCGGCCGAGCTTGTAGCCCTTCGCGTGCGCGAACGGGTTGGCGCCGCCCGCACCCGCCGCCGCGGGTGCGGTCGCTGCGCTGCCGCCCGCGTCGAACCTTTTCAGGCTGACGTTGCCGGCGAGCACGTCTGCGGGGCTCGAGCCGCTGATCCCGGCGGTGAGAAGCACGCCGCCGGCGAGGAGCTCCCCGAACGCGAGCGGCAGGTTAGCCATCGCGTCACCCGCGTACTTGGTGGTACAGGTACGCGATTGCGATGCCGACGATGAGCCCGACGATCAGGTCTGTGGTGCGGCTGCTCACTGCTTCCGCCTCCAGAGCTCGTAGGCGACGATGCCGAGCACGATGCCGAGAAAGTGCTTCTGCGTGAACTTCATCCGCCCACCCTCGCCGCGACGACGAAACTGAAGCCAGTAGCGCGCAGCGCCCACACGCCGAGCAGCGCGAAGACGACGATAATCGCGACGTGCTGGTTGACCGCCTCGCTCGTGCCGGCCGCGTTGGCGGGCTGTCCCGCAGTCGGGTTCACGGGCGCCGTCCGTTGTGTCGGCAGGTACGGCCCCGACTCGGCGGGCGCCTGGTTGGCGACGTAGACCGGCGGGGCGCTGTCCGGTCGTAGGAGCTCGATGAAGGGGTTGACGGAGGGCACACGCTGGTCATCCCTTCGCTGCCTTGAGGCTGTTCGAGAAGGCGTTGCCGGCGCTCGTGATCACGGTCGCCGTCTGCGGGTGCGAGACGAGCGTTGCGGCGAGCGCGACGAACACAATCCCCATGAGCACGTCCATGAAGCCGGAGGCGTGCATGGCCTACGTGGCTCCGGGGATGACCGGCGCAACGGGCGGGTGGAAGCCGACGCCCATGCCGCCGACCGCGGCGCGCTGCTCGGGCGCCGTCGCGGCGACCGACACGTCGTTAATCACGAAATCGAGGGTGCCGCCGCCGCCGGAGCCCGCCGGGGTGTTGACCTCGTAGCGGGTGGCGGTCACGGTCGGCAACCACGAGGCGACGCTTGTGCCGCCGACGTTGCGCTCGATGCCGTAGTTGTAGAGGCCGAAGAGGTAGACGCCGGTGTCGCGCGCGGTGAGGTCGTTCGTGTATTCGCGCATGATCTTGCGCAAGGTCTTTCGGTCGACCACCTGGAGGTTGATGTCATCCCACCGCTGCGTGAGCGGGTCGCCGATCACCGCGTCAGAGCGCGCGCCCGAGCTGCGGAAGACGCAGAGCACGGTGCGGAGCAGGTTGCCCATGCGGTTGAGCGCGATCCGGTTGGCGCCGGCGTTCACCGCGATGTTGGGCTGCTGCGACCAGAGCTGGATCGTGCCGGCGTAGGGCGGCGCGATCGCCTGCGGCCGGTTCTGCATGTCGGTGGGGTTCGGCAGGGTCCAGTAGTCGCACCACACCTGCACGGTGAAGGTGGGGATGGTGGTCGGCGCGGCCGACCAGATGTTCCCGCTCGTGTCCACGACGCACGTGAGCCGGTATGCCGAGCTCGCGGACAGGTTGGCGGGCGAGCCCATGCCGGTAGGGTCGATCTCGAGCGGGATGTACGGCTCGATCGATGGCGTTGTGACGGAGCTCGAGAAGTCCGGGTCGGTGCGCGGGTCGGGCGCGCCGGCGTACCCGCCGTAGGTGTCGGCGAGCAGGGTGTTGTAGCCGGAGAGCTCGAAGATCGGCGCGCCGTTCGTGTCGGTCAGGCGCAGCAGCGCGAAGATGTTGAACGGGTAGTCGCCCGCGCCCGTGCCCGCCACGCCGTTCGTGGTGGTGGTGAGCTCGATGATGACGCGGCGCAGATAGCCCGTGGCAGGGAGCGGAAACGGCCCGAACGTCTGCTGCGCCGCACCGGGCGTAACGGTGAAAGTGGGGCCCTGCTCGAGACCGTGGTGTGATGCCTGCGCGAACGGGACCGCGGCGGGCTGGCCGGCGGCGGGGGAAGCGGCGTAGCCCTGCTGGGCGGGCAGTGTGCCGGCGGGCGGTGTCATCAGTAGATCACCCCTAGCGCTCGCGCGGCGCTACCGGCGATCGAGTCGGAATCGTGGAAATGCAGCTCGAAAGTGCGGATCAGCGCGCCCCACAGCAGCATCCAAAAGAGGACGTTGAGACCGCCGACGGTGGCCATCAGGCGTGACCCTCGGACGCCGAAGGATCAGCCGGTGGCTCGCTCCCGCTCGCCGGCGGCTCAACGGGCTCGACGGTGGCTGAGGTCTTCTGCTCGTTCGCCTGGGCGGTCTGGAGCTGCTGCTGCAGCGCGGCGATCTCGCTCTCGAGCTCGGCCGGAGTCTTCTCGGCCGGAGCTGCCGGCGCTGCCGGGGAGGACGGCGCCGCCGGCTGGTCCGGTGATGGCGAATCGGGCGAGAAGAGCTTGTCGACGGCGGTGGCCGGCTCGCCCGCGTCGCGCGCCTTGAGGTCTGACTTGCACGCCTCGAGGAAGTCTTTGCCGTGCTCCACGACGCCGACCAGCGCGCCGACGATGCTGGCGAGCTCTGCGCCTACCGGTTGGTGTGAGGGCGGGACCGCGGCGGCCGCTTCACGGAGGTCATCGAGCAGACTCATCGCCGCAACTGGTACAGCGGCGCAAACCACGTGTCCAGAAGTGCGGCAATTCCGAGGGCACGATCGGGGGCACGATCGGGGGCAGTCTTACGAGCCGCGGATCACCATCGAGCGCAGCATCCGGCCGGTGCGCTTGTTCAGGTAGAGGAACTCGTGATCTGGGAGCTGGAGGATCGTGTGTTGCACGATCTCGCGGTTGCCGCCGGCGAGCTCGGCCATCCGTCGTGCGCGCACGAGATCGTCGTTGCGGAACAGGAACAGATGCGTTGCCATCCCATAGGCCATGAGTGGGATGTTCACCGGTTCCTGGGAGCTGGCCACAACGGTTACGCCTTCGGAACGTCCGAGCATCCACAGTTCCTCTAGCTCATCCTTGAGGCCCAGCTGATCACTCATGTATTGCACGTCATCCGCGTAAACCGTCCAGTTGCCGACGTCGTAGATGTCGTTCAACGCCTGGCGGAACCGCTGGCC
>DASUWY010000074.1 GCA_036378175.1 Thermoleophilaceae bacterium | reverse complement strand
AAAGGCGGACCTCATCCTCGTCACCCACGGCCACTACGACCACTTCTCCCCGCAGGACCTCGAGCGGCTGTCGCACAAGGGCACCTGGCTCGTGGCGCCGGCTGCCGTGGCGGAGCGCGTGTCCGGAAACGTGTTGTCGATCGCGCCCGGGGAGATGCTCGAGGACGAGCTCGTGCGCGGCGTGGCGGTGGCGGCCGTGGCTGCTTACAACACGTCGAAGCGCGACCCTGATGGCAACGTCTTCCACCCGCCGGGCGCCGGCTTCGTGGGCTACGACCTGAACGTGCGTGGCGAGCGCCTCTACCACGCCGGCGATACGGACGTGATCCCGGAGATGGACGCGGTTGCCGGTGTGGACGTGGCCCTCCTGCCCGTGAGCGGCACCTACGTGATGACCGCCCGCGAGGCCGCGGAGGCGGCGCGGCGGATCGCGCCGCGGGTGGCGGTGCCGATGCACTGGGGCGAGCACATAGGCACGCGCGAGGACGCGGAGGCGTTCGCGGCGGCGGCGCCGGGCGAGGTGCGGATCATGGAGAAGGTGGCGTAGGGCGGCCGCGAATTCACTCTCTTCACTTTCTTCACGGATAGCGTGAACAACGTGAAGCGCGTGGAGGTGGCGGAGCTACAACGCGCCTAAGCAGCAGCGTCCGCGCGGCCCGACGAGCTCTCGCCGCGTGACACCTCGAACCACACGCAGGTGCCGTGCTCCTGCTTCACGCCCCAGCGGTCCGACAGCTGGTCGATCAAAAAGAGGCCCCAGCCCGACACCTCGTCCTCGCCGGGGCGGCTCGCGTCCGGCTCGAAGCCCGGCCCTTCGTCGGTCACCTCGATACGGACGCTGTCCTCGCGCACGACGATCTTCAGGCCGATCGAGTCCTCAGGCCCGACGCCGGCGTGCTGGACGCTGTTCTTCACGGCCTCGGTCACGAGCAGGCGCAGGTCCTGCGCGAGCACGGGGTCGATCTCGGTGTCCAGGTTGTCCAGCGCGAGGCGCGCGGCAGTGGCCGCATACGGCCCGCCAGCCAGCTCGAAGTCGCGCTCAGTCGCGCTCGACACAAAACCTCCCCCGCCCGTACTCACGTCTCGCGACATATCCGGACATCGAACGCCGGAAACATACCGGGGCGAGCGGCGCGGCGGCCTCATGGAGGTCCGGCACGCCGCCTATACTCCGCGCGCCTTGCGGTCATCTCGCGCCCTACGCACAGTCGCACTGGGCGCTGTCGCGATCGGAGTGGCGGCTCCGGCGCTCAGGCGCCGGCTCAAGCTGAGGCCTTCGGTGGTCTCCGCGCTGGCGTGGCAGGCACCAATCGCGCTCGCCCTGGCGCGCCCACGCAGCGGGGTGCGCGACGCCGGCATCTACGCCCTCCAGATGTGGGCTTACATCGCCCACTACGAGATGCCAAATGACGATCCGGACCGCCTGCTCGCGCGCCTGCGCGTGGACTACCCGATCAGGGGCGACAGGATCATCGGCCTCGGCGAGACCCCGACGGTGCGGCTGCAGCGTGCGCTGGGGCGCCCGGGGGAGGTGCGCGGGCACGATCTCGCGCTCGCGTGGATCCACTGGAGCTGGTTCATCGTCCCGCACGGCACTTCCGGCTACATCCTGCTCCGCCACCGCTGGCATTTCCCGCGCGCCGCGTGCATGATGGCCGCTGTATTCGACCTTGGACTCGTGGCCTACTGGACCGTGCCCACCGCGCCGCCGTGGTGGGCCGGTAAGACCGGAAAGCTCCCGCCCGTGCGCCGGATCATGGTCGAGGCGGGCGAGCACTTCTGGGGCCGCCTGTGGCGCCCTCTTTTTGATTTTCTAGGCGGAAATCCCTTTGCTGCTATGCCCTCTCTCCACTTCGCTACATCGGTAACGGCGGCACACGTTCTCGCTGATGTGGGACGCGCCGAAGGCGTCCTCGGCTGGGCATACGCAGCGTCGCTTGGGTTCGCCCTCGTGTACCTCGGGGAGCATTACGTGGTGGACCTGATCGCAGGACTGGCGCTCGCGGAAGGGGTACGCGCGCTTGCCCCGGCCGCCGCGCGCGCGCTCGGGCCCGCCGCACGGGCGATCCAGATGCTCGAACCGGGTGCGGCCTGATGGCGGACCGCCGGCCTCCGGCCTCCGAGCTCCCGCCTCCGACCTCGCCGGAGATGGAGCCCACGGTGGAGATCGAGCAGGCGGGCACGCGGCTGCTCGGCGACCGGCGGCGGATGCTGAGCGTGCTGGCGGCGTTCCTGCTCCTGATCGTCGGCATCTACGTGCTGCTGCCGAAGGTGGTGGGCGTGAGCGGGTCGCTCAAGCGCCTCTCCGACCCGAGCTGGCCGTGGATCGCGGTGGCCATCGGCTTCAACGCCTTCTCGTTCTTCGCCTACGCCGCGCTGTTCCGCGGGATCCTCGGCGGGAGCGACGAGCGCGAGGCCTTCTACCGGCGGCTCGACTACAGGGCCTCGCTCAACATCACCATGGCCGGGCTGGCCGCGTCCACGCTCTTCTCGGCAGCCGGTGCGGGCGGCGTGGCGCTCACCTACTGGGCGCTCCGCAAGGCGGGCATGGAGCGCCGGCGCGCCGCCTGCCGGATGGTCGCGTTCCTCGTGCTGCTGTACACGGTGTACGCGGCCGCGCTCATCGTGTTCGGAGTTCTGCTGCGCACGGGTGTCCTGAATGGCGAGGCTCCCGTGGCGGGGACGATCGTGCCCGCCGGCCTGGCCGCGATCGCCTTCATCGTCATGGGGCTGATCGCGCTCATACCCACCGACCTCGAGCGCCGGATCTCGAAGTACCAGGACAGGCGCTGGGTCCGGCGGCTCGCCACGGGGCCGGCCACGGTGGGGAGCGGCGTGCGGACCGCGCTCGACTATCTCCGCCATCCGCGCAGCGGCGCGAGCGCCATCGCGGGCGCCGTGGGCTACTGGGTGGGGATGGTTGGGATTCTGTGGGCCTGCTTCCACGCGTACGGCGGGGGAGTTCCGCTCGGCGTGGTGGTGATGGGCTTCTTCGTGGGCATGGTGGCCAACCTGGCGCCGTCGCCCGCGGCCGGGGTAGGAACCCTTGACGCGGGGCTGATCGGCGCGTTTCTGCTGTTCGACATCCCCGTGGACACCGTGTTCCCCGCGGTGCTGACCTTCCGCCTCGTGGGGTTCTGGCTGCCGATCATCCCCGGGCTCCTCTGTTACTTCGGCCTGCGCAGGCAGGTGAACCGCTGGCAGGAGGACGACGACCCCATGGCCTATACTTCACAAAGTAAAGTAACTGCGGAGGCGAAGTGAGCGCACCAGAGAACGTGATCATCATCGGTAGCGGGCCCGCCGGCTACACGGCTGCCCTCTACACCGCCCGGGCCGACCTGCGCCCGCTCGTGATCGAGGGGTTCATCTGGGGCGGCCTGCTCCAGCAGACCACCGACGTGGAGAACTACCCGGGCTTCCCGGACGGAATCCTGGGACCCGAGCTGATGCAGAGGTTCCGCGACCAGGCGGAGCGCTTCGGCACCCGCTTCATCACCGAGGACGTGTCGCGAGTGGAGTTCTCGCGCGACGGCGGGCTCCACAAGGTCTGGGTGGGCGACGAGCTTCACACCGCTCGGGCGGTGATCCTGTCGATGGGCGCCGAGCCGCGCAAGCTGGGCGTTCCGGGCGAGGAGGAGCTGGCGGCCCGCGGCGTCTCCTACTGCGCCACCTGCGATGCGGCCTTCTTCCGTGACAAGCCCACGATCGTCGTGGGCGGCGGCGACACCGCGATGGAGGACGCGATCTTCCTCTCCAAGTTCGCGAGCACCGTGCAGATCGTGCACCGGCGCGACGAGTTCCGCGCCTCGCAGATCATGTACGAGCGCGCGCGGGACACCGAGAACATCGAGCTCGTGACCCCGTATGTGGTGGAGCGCTTCGAGGGCGAGCCGGGCCTCGAGACGGCCGTGCTCAAGCACGCCGAGACCGGCGAGGAGAAGCGGCTCGACATCGCCGGCGCGTTCATCGCCATCGGCCACAAGCCGAACTCGGCGATCGTCGAGGACCAGGTGGCCACCGATCAGAACGGCTACGTGGCCACCGAGGGCAAGTCCACGCGCACCGGCCTCGCGGGCGTGTTCGCCGCCGGCGACCTCGTGGACCACACGTACCGCCAGGCGGTCACCGCCGCCGGGTCCGGCTGTCAGGCCGCGCTCGACGCCGAGGCTTACCTGCGGGACACGCCGGTGATCCCGGAGGAGCACTACCTCCACCACGAGCCGGTGGAAGAGCCGGTGGAGGCGCAGGGCTAGCCGCCCGGCTTCGCGTACCATCGGCCGACGGCCGACTCGCCACAGATAGTCGCGCCTTCCCGGCGCAAGGCGCAGGCGCTCGAGCTCTTCTCGGGCCTGCCCCGGCACTACGACCGGATCGCCGCCCTGTTCAGCCTCGGGCAGGATCCGCGCTGGCGGCGGGCGATGGTCGCGGCCGTGCGCGCCGCCCCCGGCGATCGCGTGCTCGACGTGGCCACCGGCACCGGCCTCGTGGCGCGCGAGCTGCGGCGCCGCTACGGCTGCGCGGTCGTGGGGCTCGACCAGAGCGAGGACATGCTGTCGCGCGCGCGGCCGCTCGTCGGGTCCGTATACGAACGGCTGGTGCAGGGCGAGGCCGAGCGCTTGCCGTTTGGCGACGCTGAGTTCGACGCGCTCACCTTCACCTACCTGCTCCGGTATGTGGACGACCCCGCCGCGACGATGCGCGAGCTCGCGCGCGTGGTGCGTCCCGGAGGGCGCATCGCCATGCTCGAGTTCCACGTGCCGCCCCGGCCGCTCCTCTACCCCGCCTGGTGGCTCTACACCCGCGCGGGACTGCCCGCGCTCGGCCGACTCGTGTCGCGCGACTGGTACGAGGTCGGGCGCTTTCTCGGGCCGAGCATCGACGGCTTCTGGGCCGCGCACCCGCTGCCAGATCTGGTGCAGACGTGGAAGGCAGCGGGCATCGGATCGGTGGAGGCCCGGAAGATGAGCCTTGGCGGCGGCGTCGTGATGTGGGGGGTGAGAGAGAACGGACGCGCATAGAGGAGTTCAGCGGCCCGCCTTCTACGCGCTGTCGCCCGGCGGCTGGCGCGACCTCGTCACGTTGCTTCACCCGCCGTACACGGCATGGCACCTGAGCTACGTCGCCCTCGGGGCGGCGGCCGCCCCAGTGCTCCACGCGGACCGCCTGGCGGCGGCCCTCGGTGCCTTCTTCCTGGGTGTCGGCATCTGTGCCCACGCGCTGGACGAGCTGCATGGGCGCCCGCTCCGCACGCGGCTCTCCGAGGGGTCGCTGATCGCCCTCGCGGTGGTGAGCCTCATCGGGGCGGTGGCGATCGGCGTGATCGGCGTGATCACGGTTTCACCCTCGCTCGCGGTGTTCGTGGCCGCCGGCGCATTCATCGTCGTGGCCTACAACGTCGAGCTGTTCGGGGGGCGCTTCCACTCGGACCTCTGGTTCGCGCTCGCCTGGGGAGCGTTCCCGGCGATCACGAGCTACTGGGCCAACGCGCTCACCCTGCGCTTCCCGGGGGTGGCCGTGACGGGAGCGTGCTTCGCCCTCAGTCTCGCCCAGCGGCGTCTGAGCACGCCTGTGCGCGAGCTGCGGCGGCGGACGCTGCATGTGCGCGGCGTCCAGACGCTCACCGACGGCCGCGAGCTGGAACTCGACGCCGAGCGCCTCGCGGCGCCTCTCGACGGCGCGCTGCGGGCGCTCGCGATCGGAATTGTGCTGATTGCCGCCGCGGCGGTCTGGACCCGCCTGTAGCTGTCTGCCACACTCGCGGCATGGACTCGCGCGGCCCTGGACCGCGACCTGTGGTGTGCCCGTGAGCGATGGCGCCGACAATGTCGCGATCGTCAAGCGAGTGTTCGAGGCGTTCGCCGAACGCGACGCCGAGGCGATGATCGAGCTCGCGGACCCCGACATCCTCTTCGAGCCCGCTCCGACCTTCGCGCGGCCACACCGCTCATACGTCGGCCACTCCGGCCTGCGGCAGTACTTCGCGGACGTGTCGGACACGTGGGACCGGCTCGAGGTGAGCATCCAGGAGTACCGCCACGCCGGCAACTACGTGCTCGCCTTCGGCCGCATCTACGCCGCGGGTGGCGGGTCGGTGGCGGACGACCCGGCCAGCTTCGTCTGGAGGCTCGAGAACGGCAAGGTGGTGTGGGGGAAGGTCTTCCGCCGCAGGGGCGAGGCGCTCGACGTGGTGGGCCTCGCCGAGTAGCCCGTCAGCGCAGGTACACGGGATTCGACAGGATCCAGGTGCGTCCGTTCAGCCGGGCCTCCACTCGGTATACGCCCGGCTCCGCGGCCTCGTGCTCGATCTCTGAGCCGTCGCGCTCGGCGATCAGCTCGCCGTTGCGGACGAGGCGCAGGTGCGCCGGGCGCGGCAGCGTTGCCACAAGCGTCTGCGAGGCGAACTGCGCCTCGCCGCCCATCGGCACTTGGCCGGCGCCGAACGAGAACCCGCGCGGCGGAGCAAGCGAGTCCACCGACATGTAACAGCGCCCCTCGCGCAGCGCCGCGTACACCTGCGCGGCGTCATGCTCGAGCTCCCCGTCAAGCGCCTCCGCGGTGAGCACGTGCGTGCGCAGGAAGCGAAACGAGCGCGCATACGACATCAGGCGCACCGGCACCCGCTCGCGCACGCGGAAGCCGATCTGGTGGGCGTCGATGCCCGCGATCCCCACCACGCGGCGCAGCCCGCAGAGGCGGTCCCACTCGGCAAGGTTGCGCTCGGGCGGGTGGTCGAGCAACCGCTCCGGCGCCGCAACGAAGCCGGCCACGGCGGCCAGCGACTCGAGCTTCTCCGCCGTGTCGGTCACGAAGCTCCACACCTCGAGGCCCTCGATCCGCTCGCACTCGAAGTCCGTCCACGGCATCCCCGCCACACGCCGGAAGCGCTTCGACCCCTGCGAGAAGGGATGGGCGCAGAACCCGAACCCCCCGCGGTCCGCCACGTCCGACACGATGCCGGCGCCCGGCTGGTTGCGGCTCACCTCGCGGCTGAGCCCGAACGCGAGGTAGTGGTCCCGGTTCTTGGGCGTCACCT
>DASUWY010000073.1 GCA_036378175.1 Thermoleophilaceae bacterium | reverse complement strand
GTCGGTCGCGATCGACTTGACCTTGACCACCTCGCGCGCGCCGTGCGACAGCGCGATGCGCCCGACGATGGCGTTGGCCTCCGCGCCGTCGCGCGCCCAGTGCACGACGCCGCCGGCGCGCTCAACCGACGCCTCGAGCCGCTCCAGCTGCTCGGGCAGCGTCGCCATCGCGCGCGCCTTGATCGCCGCCCCGGCGTCGCGCAGCGCCTCCCAGTCCGGCAGCTCCGCCACCGCCCGCAGCCGCTTGGCGCGGATCGTCGTCGTCGCCTTGCCGAGGTTGCGCCGGAGCTGGGCGTTGGCCAGCGTCTCGTGCGCCGCGGCGGGAAATCCCTTGGTCATTCCTGCGCCGCCAGGATCTCGGCCAGGTGCATGGTCCGCACGCCGGCGCGCTGGCGCCGCAGCGCCCCGCCGATGTGCATCAGGCACGAGTTGTCGGCCGCCGTGCACACCTCGGCGCGTGTGTCGAGCACCGTGCGCACCTTGTCGGCCAGCATGGCGCTCGAGGTCTCGGCGTTCTTCACCGCGAACGTGCCGCCAAAGCCGCAGCACTCCTCGGCCTCGGGCAGGTCCACCAGATCGATGCCGCGAACCGCGCGCAGCAGCCGCAACGGCCGGTCGCCCACCCGCAGCATGCGCAGGCTGTGGCAGGTGGGGTGGTAGGTCACGCGGTGGGGAAAGTACGCGCCCACGTCCTCCACGCCGAGCCGGTCCACGAGCAGCTCGCTCAGCTCGACCACGCGTCCGCGGATCGCCTCGATCTCCCGGGCGAGGCCCGCGTCACCGGAGATCTCGCCGAGGCGCGGGTAGAACTCGCGCACCATCCCGGTGCACGATCCGGACGGGCACACCACCACCTCGCTCTCCCCGAACGCGCGCACGAAACGCCGTGCGAGCGGCACCGCCTCGTCCGCATAGCCGGTGTTGAAGTGCATCTGCCCGCAGCACGTCTGTTCGAGCGGGAAGTCCACCTCGTGCCCGAGGCGCTCGAGCAGCTTCACCACCGCCTGTCCCGCCTCCGGGAACAGCGTGTCGTTGAAGCAGGTGATGAAGAGCGAGACGCGCAGGAGAGGGAGAGTAAGGAGTAGGGAGCGCGCTAGACCAGAACCCGGCGGTGGCCACGAGCAGAATGGTGGCGCCATCCGCCCGGCACTCGGCGATCGCCCGCTCCACCAGCATGCGGCCGATGCCCTGGCGCTGGCGGTTGGCCGCCGACGGCCAGCGTGAGGAGCTCGCGCTCGCCGGCAGATGGGCCGTGAACGAGCTGAAGGCAGCCCACCAGCACCTCGCCGTCCCTGGCCACCAGCACGTGCTCGCGGCGGAGTGCCGTCTCCAGCCGCCGCGGCGAGTCCTCCGCGAGCGCGAACAGAGCACGCAGCTCGTCTCGCTCGCCCGCGTGCCAGTCGATTTCCATGCCGGTCAGTCGCCGTGGTGAGCACGCGCGTTACGCGTTCTCGCTCCCGGGGCAGATCCTGTGCGAGGAAACCGAATCAGGAGGGCGAGTAAGCATGCCCCAGAAGCTCAACGTGAAGGAACTGAGGATCCGCTCGAGCTCGTTCGACGGCCACAAGCGCATCCCCGAGGAACACACGGGCGATGGCGAGGATCGCGCGCCCGCGCTCGAGTGGAGCGGCGTGCCGGAGGGGACGAAGTCCTTCGCCGTGGTGGTGCACGACCCGGATGCACCGCTCGTGGACGGCTTCACCCACTGGGTGGCCTACAACATCCCCGGTGACGCGACCGGCGTTCCCGAGGGCGGCGAGGGCGTGACGCACGGGACGAACTCGTTTGGCAACCAGGGCTACAACGGTCCGGCGCCGCCGCCCGGGCACGGGCCCCACCACTACTACTTCTGGGTCTACGCGCTGGACGAGGATCCGCAGCTCGAGCCCGGCCTCGACCGGCGCGCGCTACTCGACCGGATCGAGGATCACGTGATCGAGCAGGCGCGCGTGATCGGAACGTACGAGCACTAGGGCACTAGCCCACGAGCATCGGCGGGGCCGCCTGCTCGGCGGCCTCTCCCTCCTCGTCAGGCAGCGGCTCGGGCTTGTTCTTCGGCAGGAACACGATGGCCACGACGAGCGAGACGATCACTAGCCCGAGGGCGTACCAGAACGTGGTGCCGAAGGCGTCCGCCATCAGCGGCGCGATGCGCTCGCGCACGCCCGGTGGAATTGCGGCGCCGATGCCGGTGGAGCCGCCGCCCCCGCCCGGCAGGTGCGCCGCCAGCTCGTGTGCCAGCAGCACGCTCATCACGGCGGTGCCGATCGAGGCGCCCGTCTGCTGGTTGATGTTGAGCGTGGTGCTCGCCTTCGCCACCTGAGCCTCGCGCAGGGTCTGCATCGCCGCGGAGAAGGTCGGCATCATCGAGCTGCCCATGCCCAGCCCCATCACGAAGAGGATCGCGCCGAACAGGACGTAGGACGTGTGCGCGCCGAGCTGGGTGAGGCCAAGGAAGGCGACGCCAACGAGGGTCAGGCCCACCGGAACGATGCGGCCGGCACCGGTCTTGTCGGTGAGCCGGCCGGCCACGGGCATCGCGATCATCGCCCCGATGCCCTGCGGGGCCAGCAGCAGGCCGGTGGTCATCGGCGACTCGCCGCGCACCACCTGCAGGTAGAGCGGCAGGAGGAGCATGCCGCCGAACATCGCGATGATCGCGAGCACGAGCGTGCCCGACGATGCCGCGAACACCTTGTTGGCGAACAGGCGGACATCGATCAGCGCGTCATGCGTGCGCAGCGAGTGACGCACGAAGAGGGCCAGCAGCGCGAGGCCGAGCAGGGCCGGGACGAGCACCTGCGCGGAGCCGAAGCCGCCGGCGCTGTTGGTCTTTGCGAGCCCGTAGATGAGAAGCGCGAGGCCGGGCGAGAGCATCAGGAGCCCCTGCCAATCGAGGCGGTGCTCGTGCTGCGGAATGTCTCGCGGCAGGATGCGCAGCGAGGCGATCAGCGCGGCAATTCCGATCGGCACGTTGATGAAGAAGATCCAGCGCCAGGAGAAGGACTCGACCAGCCAGCCGCCGAGGATCGGGCCGACGATGGGGCCGAGCAGCATCGGCACGCCGATGATCGCCATCACGCGGCCCACGCGCTGGGGTCCGGCCGCGCGCGTGAGGATGGTCATGCCCGCCGGCATGATCATGCCGCCGCCCAGGCCCTGAAGCACCCGGAAGAAGATGAGTGAGGTGGCGGACCAGGCGAGACCCGAGAGCATGGACCCGGTGAGGAAGAGAGCGATCGAGAGCATGTAGAGCCGCTTGGTGCCGAAGCGGTCGGCCGCCCAGCCCGTGAGCGGGATCACGGTGGCGAGCGCGAGCGTGTAGCCAGTGGCCACCCACTGGATCGTCGAGAGCTGCGTGTGGAAGTCGCGCGCGAGTGTGTTGATCGCGACGTTGACCACCGTCACGTCGAGGATCGACATGATCGCGCCGAGCACGACACAGGAGGCGACGAGCAGGACGCCGCGGTCGAGTCCGCTGTCAGTGGTGGGAGAGGAAGTCATGAGGTATCGGAAGGACGGGGGCGGGGCCTGCGAAACGGAGGTATCGCCTCCATTTCATCGGCAACAGTAGCAGAAAGTGGAGTGAGCACCTCCGTTTTATCACTACACTCAGCGAACATGGAGGCGACCGAAGCCACTCCGAAGCTGCGGCGCGACGCGCAGCGCAACCACGAAAAGATCGTGGAGGCCGCGCGCGAGCTGTTCTCGAAGCGCGGACTCGACATCTCGCTCGACGACATCGCACGGCACGCGGGTGTGGGAGTGGCCACCGCCTACCGCCACTTCCCCGAGAAGGACCAGCTGATCGACGCGGTGTTCGCGCATGCGATGGCCCAGACGGTGGCGCTGGCGGAGGAGGCGGCCGCGCAGAAGCGGGCGTGGGACGGCCTGGTGATGTGGCTCGTGAGCGTGGGCGAGATGCAGGCGGCCGACGCCGGCCTGCGGGCGCTGATGAAGTCGCGCTCGCGCGGCGCCGAGCACGCCCAGCGCGCGCACGACCAGATCACGAAGAAGCTCACGGAGCTCGTGAAGCGGGCGATCGCCGAGGGCGACCTGCGCGAGGACGTGGAGCTCAGTGACCTCGGCGCGTGCATCTACATGCTCAGCGCCGCGATCGATCTCACGGACCCGCTGGTGCCCGGCACGTGGCGCCGCTACCTGGATCTCCTGCTCGACGGATTGCGCTCATCTCGGCGGAAACCGTCGCCGCTCGCGGCGCGCGCGCTCACCCGCGCGGAGATCGAACGCGCGATGAAGAAGGGCTAAGGCGACGTGGACCATATTTTCCGGCAATGTCACGGAAAATATGGGCCAGGTGGTCGAGTTTGCGCTCAGCTCGTCTGGCGCACGCCGGCCTCGTGCTCGATGCCGTCGAGCTGGCCGTTCCAGCCGCCGGTGACCGATAGCGCGCCGCGTCCACGGCGGAACGTTGGCAGCACCGGCTTCCGTTGCTGCCCCTCGAGCTCGAAGGCGAGGACGGCATAGGCCGCGAGCCCGCAAACCACGAGCCCGAGGATGCCCGAAGCGTCCTGCCATGTGCCGTTGGACGACAGCTCGTAGATACCAGTGAGTGCGAAGCGCACTGCCGCCAAGAGGAAGACGGCAGCAGGCAGCAGCTTCCCTACCGAGATCGCGCCAGCCGACATCGCCAGGACGGCGCTCGCCGACAGCAGCAGCAGTCCGAGCGCGCCGCTCGTGGAGCCGGGCGAGACGATGTGGATCAGCCCGATGGCGAGCCAGGTGGTGGAGAGCACCCCGAGGCAGGCGCCTGCGGCGCCGTCGCGTGCCAGGTAGGAGAAGACACACGCCACCAGCTGGAGGATGAATGGGACCGCCAGCATCACGAGCCCGACCTGCACGGCCTGTGTTTTCTCTATCCACCCGAGGTCGAGCCCGCTCAGCACCAGCGACGCGATTGCCAGACCCGACATGCCGACAGTCAACGGCGATCCGATCGGGCGCAGGAAGATCGTCGCGGGGGGTGGTTCAGGCATTGCGATCCCGGGTTACCCGCGATGCGGGCTTTGAACCGTCCTCGACGCTCTAGTCGGTTCGGCGGTTCTGCTGCAATGCCGCGCGGCTCTGCGCCTGTTCGGCACGCAGCGCCCTCAGGTCCTCGCGCACCTGGCGGTTCTCATCGCGCGCCGCCTGTGCGCGCGCCGCGAGGCCTGCCTGCTCCGGCTCGGCCGGGCTGTCCTCGGGCTCGAGCACGAACACCTCGGCCTGCATTTCGCGGTTCGGCTCGTTCGCGCTCATGAACGAGTAGACCTTCCGGCCGGTGAGGCGCTCGATGGTGATGACGGCGGTGTCCTCCATCGTGGCCTGCATCGCCAGCCGGCTCTCGTGGATCGCGTCGTCGCGGCCGTGCGCGTGGAGCGTCTGCTCCGCGCGCGAGTAGCCGCCCTGCAGGAGGACCACGACAAGATCACGCCCTACGTGTGCGCGCGCCTTCGTCGGACCGCGGCCGTAGAACTCCTTGTGGATCGCCACGAACGCGTTCGCGATGTCAAGGAGCAGGTTGCCTGACGTGGGTGTTTGTGAGGCGGTCGATTCAGTCACTCTTTTTTTTTACCCACTTGCACCCCACCTTGATCACGGGTCCGCTCCTTCGCCAACCGGACCGTGAGCGGCGCCGTTCTGATCGTCGCGTTCGTGCCGATCGGCGGCCCACCCGGTCACTGATGGTCAGGCGCCCGACACCGCACGGGTGCCCATCGCGAGCCGCGGGAAAGGGAGTTGAGATTGCACTTCTGCTGCTCGGCCACGTTCGCCTTTCTGAGCCACAGCGACCTGTCGCGCTGGCTTGCCGACTACGGGTACGCCGCCGTGTTCGCGCTGGTGGCGATAGAGAGCGTGGGGGTGCCTGTGCCGGGGGAGACGATGCTGATCCTCGCCGCCATCTACTCGGGCAGCACGGGGCACCTGGCGATAGGCGGTGTGGTGGCGGCCGCGGCCGCCGGAGCGATCGTGGGCGACAACGTCGGCTACGCCGTCGGCCGCATCGGCGGCTGGCGCCTGCTGCGCCGCTACGGCCATTACGTTCGAATCGGCGAAAGCAAGCTCAAGCTCGGGCGCTACCTGTTCGTGCGACACGGCGGGAAAGTGGTGTTCTTCGGTCGCTTCGTTGGCATCCTGCGCACCTACTCGGCGGCGCTCGCCGGGGCCAATCACATGAAGCTCAGGCGCTTCATGGCCTTCAACGCGTCGGGTGGCGTGATCTGGGCCGCGATCTACGGCTTGGGCTACTACTACGCCGCCGACGTCTTCACGCGCGTGGGCGCCGCGGCCGGCGTGGCGCTGATCGTGATCGCGGTCGGCGTGGCGGTGGGCATCTTCCTCTTCATCCGCAGCCGCGTGGCCGAGTGGGAGGAGCAGGCGGAGCGCGCCTTCCCCGGTCCCCTGTGGGAGCCGCGCCGGCGGCGAACGCGCAATTCCCGTGCGGGGGCTGCGGACAAACCCTGATGCGCGCCGGCGGGGCCGCCACTACGGTCACCGCAATGGCACGCGCAACGAAGCCTCGTACGCGCCAAGCGGACGTCGTGCCGATCGAGCACGTGCACGTGGCGCCGCTGGCGATCGAGCGCTTCTTCGACGTTCTCTCGGCCGAGCAGAAGGCCGAGTTCGAGGAGACGATCTCGCGGGGGCGCGAGCTGCTCGCCGGACGCGTGGTGTGGAGCGTGAACTCCACCGCAAAGGGGGGCGGCGTGGCGGAGCTCTTGCGCTCGCTCATGGCATATGCGCGCGCCGGGGGCGTGGACGCGCGCTGGGTCGTGATCGGCGGCGAGGCGGACTTCTTCCGCGTGACCAAGCGGATCCACAACCACCTCCATGGCTGGGCTGGCGACGGCGGCCCGCTCGGCGAGCTCGAGCGCGCGATCTACGAGTCCGCGTGTGCCGGGGCGGCGCGGCAGCTGGCGGAGCTCGTCAAGCCGGGCGACATCGTGCTTCTGCACGACCCGCAGACCGCGGGGCTCACCGCGGCGCTGAAGCAGCGTGGAGCCCACGTGATCTGGCGGGCGCACGTCGGGCTCGACCTGCCGAACGATTACGCGCGCGATGCGTGGGCGTTCCTCCAGCGCTACGTGGAGCCGGCCGAGGCGTACGTGTTCTCGCGCCAGGCGTACGCATGGGAGCCGCTCGATCCGGACCGCGTGATCATCATCCCGCCCTCCATCGATCCGTTCTCGCCGAAGAACGAAGAGCTCGACGCACCCGCAGTGAGGGCGATCCTCGAGGCAAGCGGCATGCTCGCGGACGGCGCGAGCCGGCCCGCGGTCTATCTGCATCAGGACGGCACCCCCGGGCGGATCGACCGCCACGTGGAGCTTGTGGGCAACGTCGGGCTGCCGGATGACACGCCGCTCGTCACTCAGGTGTCGCGCTGGGACCGGCTGAAGGACCCGCTCGGCCTGATCGAAAGCTTCGTGACCGGCGTGGCGCACGATTCCGACGCGCACCTCCTGCTCGCCGGCCCCGAGACGAGCGCCGTGGCCGACGACCCCGAGGGCGCCGGCGTGCTGAACGCGTGCATAGAGCGCTGGCACAGCCTCGCGCCCGAGATGCGGCCGCGGATCCACCTCGCGTTGTTGCCGATGGCGGACACGGAGGAGAACGCGGCGATGGTCAACGCGATCCAGCGCTGGTCCACGGTGGTGGTGCAGAAGAGCCTCGCCGAGGGCTTCGGCCTGACCGTCGCGGAGGCGATGTGGAAGGGTAAGCCGGTGGTGGCCGGAGCGGTGGGGGGCATCCAGGACCAGATCGTGAATGGCGAGAGCGGCCTGCTCGTCCCGCCCGAGGATCTGCGTGCGTTCGGCGAGGCGATGCTCGGCCTCCTGCTGGATCCCGAGCGCGCCGAGCAGATCGGCCGGTCCGCGCAGGAACGGGTCCGCCAGGAGTTCCTGGGCTCGCGCCACCTCAGGCAGTACGTCGATCTCTTCGAGCGTGTGATCGGAGGATGGTCCACATGAGCGGTTCTTCTCTGAACGTGGTGGTGGCGGGCGGCGGCGTGGCCGGCCTCGAGGCGCTGCTGGCGCTGCGGGACCTGGCGGGTCACCGCGTGGACCTCACACTCATTGAGCCGGCCGGGCAGTTCGAGTTCCGGCCGATGGCCACGGCCGAGGCGTTCGGCCGCGGGCACGGCCAGCGGATCGCCACCGAGCGGATCGCGAGCGACGTGGGGGCGAACCTGATCCGAGCGCGGCTCACGGGGGTGGACCAGGATCAGCGCCTCGCCCTGGTCGAGGACGGCGACCCGGTCCCGTATGACGCGCTGCTCGTGGCGGTGGGCGCGCGCGGGGAGCCTGCCTTCCGGCGCGCGATCACATGGACTCCTGAGGGGGACCCCGAGCTGTTCGGCGGCCTGCGCCGCGACATCGAGGAGGGCTACGCGTCGAGCGTGGCGTTCGTGGTGCCGCCCGGCGTTGCCTGGCCGCTGCCGGCCTACGAGCTCGCGCTGATGACGGCCTGGGCCGCGGCGGACATGGGCCAGAAGGACCTGCGCGTGAGCATCGTGACCCCGGAGGCGGCCCCGCTCGACATCTTCGGTGCGAACGGATCCGCCGCGGTGCAGGAGGATCTGGACGAGGCCGGCGTGACGGTGGAGACCGACGCATACGTAACCGAGACCGACGACCCGCCCGGCTTCGCCATCCACCCTGGCGATCGCCGGGTCGAGGCCCGCCGCGTTGTCGCACTGCCGCGCGCAGTGGGACCGCACCTCAGCGGGCTCCCGGCGGACGAGCACGGGTTCATCCGGGTGAACGGTGGATGCAGGGTCCTCGGCAGCGAGCGCGTATGGGCCGCCGGCGACGGCATCGCGTTCCCGATCAAGCAGGGTGGGCTGGCGGCGCAGCAGGCGGACGCCGCCGCGGAGGCGATCGCCGCACTCGCGGGCGCGCCGGTGGAGCCCCACGAGTTCCGCCCGGTGCTGCGCGGCATCCTTCTCACAGGCCGCGGCAGCGCGTGGCTTCGCTCGCACGTGGCGGGAGGAGGCGGCGAGTCGGAGGCCAAGCGGCGCGCGCTCTGGTGGCCGCCAACGAAGGTCGCCGGCCGCTACCTGGCTCCGTACCTCCACGGGACCGCCAAGCAGGACGAGCAGGAGGAGCCATCCGGCCAGCTCGTCGAGCGCGAGCTGCGGCTCTAGCCGGTCGGCGTTAGCCAATCGCGCCACCCGGACAGAAGGGTGGCCATGGAAAGCACTCAGACGCGTCCTCTTGCAGTGATCACCGGTGCCTCGAGCGGCATCGGCTTCGAGCTCGCCAAGCAGTTCGCGACCAACGGATTCGACCTGATCATCGCTGCCGAGGACGAGGAGCTCGCCTCTGCCGGCGCGGACCTGCGGGCGCTTGGTGTGGAGGTCGAGGAGGTGCGGGCGGATCTCGCCACGCCGCTCGGCGTCGAGCAGCTCGAGGCCGCCGTGGAATCCTCCGGGCGCCCGCTGGACTCGCTCGCCCTCAACACCGGCACCGGCGCGGGCGGAGCGTTCGTCGGTGGCACCGACCTGCAGCAGGAGCTCAGGCTCGTGGACCTCAACGTGCGCTCGACGGTGCATCTCGCGAAGCTGCTCTTGCCGGGCATGGTCGCCCGCGGTCACGGCCGTGTCCTGTTCACCTCGTCGATCGCATCCACCATGCCGGGCGCCTTCCAGGCCGTCTACAACGCGTCAAAGTCGTTCGTGCAGTCGTTCGCCCTCGCGCTTCGCGAGGAGCTGGGGGACACCGGCGTGACGATCACCTCGCTGATGCCCGGGCCCACAGACACCGAGTTCTTCGAGCGCGCGCACATGCTCGACACGAAGATCGGCGCGGACGACAGCAAGGACGATCCCGCCGACGTTGCGCGTGAGGGCTTCGAGGCGTTGATGGCCGGCCGCGAGCGGGTGATCTCCGCATCTCCGAGCACCAAGCTGATGGGACGCTTCAGCCGCGCGCTGCCGGACAGCGTGAAGGCGAAGATGCACCGGCGGATGGCTGAGCCGGGCTCCGCGAAGCGCTGAGACCGGGGAGAATGCGCGCGTGAGACTCGCGCGCGCGACTGTGGACGGTGTGCCGAGGATGCTCGTGGAGGCCGGCGGCGGCGCGGCGTTGGCCACGGTGTCCGGCAACGAGTTCGAGGACCTGCCCGAGCTGCTCGAAGCAGCCGGCGGGGACGCGGCGCGCATTGCGCCCGGCGAGCCCGTGGCGGCGGAGAACGCTCAGCTCCTGCCGGTGGTGGGGCGGCCGCGCAAGATCATCTGCATCGGCCGCAACTACGGCGCGCACGCTGCCGAACGCGGGGCCGAGGTGCCGTCGCATCCGATGCTCTTCCCGAAGTGGGCGACGTCCCTCACCGCTCCGTACGCGGACATTCCCCTGCCGCCCGAGTCAAACGAGGTGGACTGGGAGAGCGAGCTGGCGTTCGTGTTCGGGCGAGGGGCGCGGCGCGTGCGCGCGGCGGACGCGGAGTCCGTGGTGTTCGGCTACACCGCCGCGAACGACGTGACGATGCGCGACTTCCAGCGCCACACCCAGCAGTTCACCGCCGGCAAGGCGTGGGACCGCTCTACTCCGCTCGGCCCGAGCGTCGTGACCGCTGACATGTGCGGCGGGGTGGCGCCGGACCTCGCGATCCAGGGCCGCCTCAACGGCGAGGTGGTGCAGGATGCGCGCACGAGCGACTTCATCTTCGGCATCCCCGAGCTCGTGGCCTACATCACCACGGCGATGACGATGGAGCCGGGCGACGTCGTGCTCACCGGCACGCCGTCAGGCGTGGGCGCCGCGCTCGATCCGCCTCGCTTCCTCGCGGACGGGGACGTTTACGAGGTGGAGATCGAGCGCGTGGGCGCGCTCCGAAACGTCTTCCGGGCCGAGACGGTCTAGGCGGCTATCCCTCGCCCCATGCGAGCACCCCGGCTATGTCCAGGGTGGACACGACGCCCGTCGGCTTGCCGGTGACGGCGTGCACGACCACGAGGTGCGCCGCGTCATGCTCCGCCATCAGCTGGGCGGCGTGCACGAGCGTGTCGTCGGACTTGACGGCCACCACTTCGCTCGCCGCGACCTCGCCCGCGGTGCGATCCTCCGCGTCCGGGCCCGCCGCCCGTGCAAGGTCGATGTCCGTTACGAGGCCCCATGGCGCGTCGCCCTCCGGACTCGTGACGACGATGCAGTGGATGTGGTGCGTGGCCATCAGCCGCGCGACGTCGCGCAGGGAGGTCTCGGGACCGCACGTGAAGATCCCCTTGCGCATCGCGTCATACACGCGCGCGTCCTCGAAGTGCGGGGTGAGGTAGCTGCCGTGCAGAGGCTCAAGTGCATGGTGGATGGATTGCATCGGGGCTCCTCCTGTTCCGGTTCTGCTGTCCACGCTAAGTGGGCGGCGGCAGCCGGTCATCGGTACTGGGCTGCCGCTCGGTGAGGACTAACTACGGAGCTCTGTCTCGGCCGGCAGGCGCATCTCCGCCATCGCCCGGCGCCGCTGCCCGCGCGCGGAGGGAAGCGCGCGCAGCTCGCTCAGCAGCTGCCGCAGCCATGGCCGGTGGAATGCCGGGGCGAATCTGAGTCGCAGCCCGAGCGTGCGGTAGGGGGCGAAGAACCATGCGGCGCGGATGTGCCATGCCGAGGTGACCACAGTCACGCTGCTCACCTCGCCTATCGCGCGGATGAGCGGCAGCGAGCGCGAGGCGTTCTCCGCGGTGTTGCGCCCGGCGTCCTCGAGCAGCGTCGGTACCTCGGGCAGCGGCCAGTCCGACTTCATCTGCTCCGCCTCGGAGAGCCCTTCCGGCGTGCGCGTGTAGCCGGTGAAGATCGCAACGCGCGGCGGGTGCTCGCGGCACTCGCGCAGTGCGCGGCGCAGGCGCACGCGCGACTCCTCGGACACGTCGTCCGGCGCGCTCACCTCCGGCTCTCGGTGGCCGAGAACCACCACCGCGCGGTGGCTCGTGGCGCCGGGAGCGGGAGTGAGCAGGGCAGCCGCGTCGCTGTCGCAGATCACACTGATGCGTGGGTGGTCGCGCAGGAGCGAAGCGGGGCAGTCGGCCGTCGGGTCGCTCTCGAGCATTCCGCGCAGCGCCTCGGCCTTCGCATCGCCGGTGACGAGCACGATCAGCTCGCGCGCGGCCAGCAGCGTGCGCAGCCCGACCGTGACCGCGTGCGTGGGCACGCGGTCGATCCCGCCGAAGTCCGCGGCGGCGTCGGCCCGCGTCTGCGGATGAAGTTCCACTCGTCGCACGCCGGCGTCAATGCTCGAGCCGGGCTCGTCGAACGCCACATGGCCGTCGCGGCCGAGCCCGAGCACCACGAGGTCGATCGGCGCCTCGTCGAGCAGCGCCTGATGACGCGCGCACGCGGCCTCCGTGGCCTCGAGCTCGTGGAATGTCTTGAAGCGGATGCCGCGCAGCTCGCGCCGCAGGTACGCGCTGTAGCTCCGGTCGTCGCCGGGCTCGAGCCCGGCGTACTCGTCGAGCTGGAAGAGCGTGGCCTGCTCGGTCGGCAGGCTGCCGTCGGCGGCGTGCGCCCGCAGCGCGTCGTACATGCCAAGGGGGGTGTGTCCCGTCGGCAGGATCAGCCGCAGCCCCGGCCGCGCGCGCAGGCGGTTGGCCACGAGCTCGGCGCCGAGCAGGGGAACTCGCGCTGAGTGGCCGAGCACGAGCGGCGCCGGAGCCGTCATCGGCGGAAAAGTACTGAGGCGGTTGGGTGTGACGGGCGGATACCGCGGCGCGGCCGGGCACTTAGCGTTGGCGGCGTGCTGGAAGTGCGCATCCACGGACGCGGGGGACAGGGCGTCGTCACGTCAGCCGAGCTGCTCTCGATCGCCGCCTTCCTCGAGGGCAAGCACGCCCAGGCGTTCCCGAGCTTCGGCTCCGAGCGCACCGGCGCCCCGGTGGTGTCGTTCTGCCGCATCGACGACCGCGAGATACGCACGCGCGAGCCCGTGTCACACCCGGATGTGCTGATCGTCCAGGACCCCACGCTTCTTCACCAGGTGGACGTGTTCAGCGGGCTGGCGGCGGACGGCTACCTGCTGATCAACACCGGCCGCAGCTTCGAGGAGCTCGGCCTTGGCGAGTTCGTGGCGGACTTCCGCCGCGAGCGGCTTCTCACGGTCCCCGCCACAGAGCTCGCGCGGGAGCACCTTGGACGCCCGCTGCCGGGCGCGCCGCTGCTGGGCGGCTTCGCGGCCCTCAGCGGCCTGATCTCGATCGATTCCGTGGCCGCGGCCGTCCGCCAGAAGTTCTCCGGTGCCGTGGCGGAGGGGAACATCGCGGCCGCGCACGCCGCCTTCGACCTGGTACGCGACGAGATGCGGGAGCTCAGCCGTGCTTAGGCAGATGGAAGGCTCCGCGGCGGTGGCCGAGACGGTGGCGCTCTGCCGGCCGGAGGTGATCCCCGCGTATCCGATCTCGCCGCAGACTCACATCGTCGAGCGGCTGTCCGCGCTCGTGAAGGACGGCGAGCTCGCCCCGTGCGAGTTCATCAACGTGGAGTCGGAGTTCGCCGCAATGTCCGTGTGCATCGGCGCGAGCGCCACGGGTGCGCGCACCTACACAGCCACCGCAAGCCAGGGCCTTCTCTACATGGTCGAGGCGCTCTACAACGCATCCGGGCTCGGTCTGCCGATCGTGATGACCGTGGCCAACCGCGCCATCGGCGCTCCGATCAACATCTGGAACGACCACAGCGACGCAATGTCGCAGCGGGACTCCGGCTGGATCCAGCTGTTCGCCGAGACGAACCAGGAGGCGCTCGACCTCCACGTCCAGGCGTTCCAGATCGCCGAGGAGCTGTCCCTGCCGGTGATGGTGTGCATGGACGGCTTCATCCTCACGCACGCGTACGAGCAGGTGGAGCTGCCGTCGCAGGAGCAGGTGGACGCGTTCCTGCCGCCGTTCGTTCCACGCCAGGTGCTCGACCCGTCCGACCCGGTGACGATCGGCGCGATGGTGGGGCCGGAGGCGTTCACGGAGGTGAAGTACCTCGCGCACGCGAAGCAGATGCAGGCGCTCGACCTGATCCCTCAGGTGGCCGGCGAGTTCGAGGGCTCGTTCGGGCGCGCTTCGGGCGGGCTCGTCCGCGGCTACCGGCTCGAGGACGCCGAGACGGTGGTGGTGGCGCTCGGCTCGGTGCTCGGCACGATCGAGGATACGATCGACGAGCTGCGGGACGAGGGCCTGCGCATCGGCGCGCTCAGCATCAAGACCTTCCGGCCGTGGCCGCTCGACGAGGTACGCGAGGCGCTCGCCGGCGCGAGTCGCGTGATCGTGCTCGAGAAGGCGATGGCGATCGGCATCGGCGGGATCGTGGCGCTGGACGTGAAGATCTCGCTGCAGGGCCTGCCGGCGGAGGTCCACAGCGTGATAGCCGGGCTCGGCGGCCGCCCGATCACGCGCGCGTCCCTGCGGCCGGTGTTCACGGCCGAAGAGCTGCCGCTCACCACGTTCCTCGACCTCAACCGCGAGCTCGTGGAGCGCGAGCTCGACCGCCGCGAGGGGCCGCACGCGGAGAACATGCTGCGCGACCTCGGCGCCGTGGCTTCGGGTCCGGTGTAGGCGATGGGCTACACGCCGCTCAAGTACTACCAAGCCGGCTCCTTCGTGGTGGGCAACCGCCTGCTCGATCCCGAGCAGCGGTCGGTTCAGTCGGATCCGGAGCGCTCGAACACGCTCACCTCAGGCCACCGCGCCTGCCAGGGTTGCGGCGAGGCGCTCGGCGCGCGCTACGCGCTCGACTCGGCGATGCGCGCCACGCGCGGCAAGCTCATCGCCGCCAACGCCACCGGCTGCCTCGAGGTGTTCTCCACGCCATATCCCGAGAGCTCGTGGCAGATGCCGTGGCTGCACTCGCTGTTCGGCAACGCCCCCGCGGTCGCCACCGGCATCGCGGCCGCGCTGCGCGCGAAGGGGCGCGACGACATCCGCGTCGTCGGCCAGGGCGGCGACGGCGGCACGGTCGACATCGGCTTCGCCTGCTTGTCGGGGATGTTCGAGCGCAACGACGACGTGCTCTACATCTGTTACGACAACGAGGCGTACATGAACACCGGCGTGCAGCGCTCGGGCGCCACGCCACCGGCCGCGCGCACCGCCACCACCCAGAGCGTGGGCGGCGAACCGGGCAACGTGTTCGGCCAGGGGAAGAGCGCCCCGCTCATCGCGATGGCGCACGAGATCCCCTACGTGGCCACCGCCACCGTGGCCGACCTGCGCGACCTCGAGTACAAGGTCGAGCGCGCCATGGAGTTCCGGGGCGCGCGCTACATCCACATCCTGGTCACGTGCCCGCTCGGCTGGGGGAGCGAGGCGTGTGACTCGATCAAGATCGCCCGGCTCGCCACCCAGACCGGCATCTTCCCGGTGTTCGAGGCCGAGGCCGGCGACGTGACGTCCGTGTCCAAGATCCGCCGCCGAGTGCCGGTGGAGGAGTACCTCAAGCTGCAGAGGCGCTTCGCGCACCTCTTCAAGCCGGAGCTCCGCAGCGACGTGATCGCGCGCATCCAGCAGCGGGCGGACCGCAACATCGAAAGGTTCGGGCTCCTCTGATGAACAACAAGCCGTTCGCGATCACGCTGGAGATTGGCTCGAGCCTCGCCAACAAGACCGGCTCGTGGCGCACCGAGCGGCCCGTTTATGTGGAGCGCCAGGCGCCCTGCGGCCACGCCTGCCCCGCCGGCGAGAACGTGCAGCAGTGGCTCTACCACGCGGAGGAGGGCGCGTACGAGAAGGCGTGGCGTCAGATCATGCTCGACAACCCGCTGCCCGCCGTGATGGGTCGCGTGTGTTACCACCCGTGCGAGACCGCCTGCAACCGCGCGCAGCTCGACGAGGCGGTGGGCATCAACTCGGTCGAGCAGTTCCTCGGCGACGAGGCGATCAAGCAGGGCTGGAAGGTCGACCCGCCAGCCGAGCAGTCCGGCAAGCACGTGCTTGTTGTGGGCGCCGGGCCATCGGGGCTGTCCGCCGCGTACCACCTCACCCTTCTCGGCCACTCCGTCGCGATCCACGACGCCGGGCCTGTGGCCGGCGGCATGATGCGCTTCGGCATCCCGCGCTACCGGCTGCCGCGCGAGGTGCTCGACGCCGAGGTGCAGCGCATCGTCGACATGGGCGTGGAGCTGCACCTGAACAGCAACGTGACGAGCGTGCTCGACGCGATGCAGGACGGCGGCTTCGACGCCGCCTTCCTCGCCGTGGGCGCGCAGATCGGAAAGCGCGCCTACATCCCCGCGGGCAGCGCGGCCAAGATGCTCGACGCCGTGTCCATGCTGCGCAGCATGGAGGGGGAGGAGAAGCCGCTGCTCGGCCGCCGCGTGGTGATCTACGGCGGCGGCAACACCGCCATCGACGCCGCGCGCACCGCCAAGCGCCTCGGCGCGGAGGACTCGATCATCGTCTACCGCCGCACGCGCGACCGCATGCCCGCGCACGACTTCGAGGTGGAGGAGGCGCTCGAGGAGGGCGTGGCGATGAAGTGGCTCTCCACGATCAAGCACGCGGACGCGGGACGCCTCCAGATCGAGAAGATGGAGCTCGACGAAACCGGCTTCCCGCAGCCCACCGGCGAGTACGAGGAGCTCGAGGCGGACTCGCTCGTGCTCGCGCTCGGCCAGGAGACAGACCTCTCGCTGCTCGACCACGTGCCGGGCATCGAGCGCGAGGACGGCGTCGTGAAGGTGGGGCCGAACATGATGACCGGCCACCCCGGCATCTTCGCTGGCGGCGACATGGTGCCCGCCGAGCGCACGGTCACGGTGGCCGTGGGACACGGCAAGGCCGCGGCGCGCGACATCGACGCCTGGCTGCGCGGCACCCGGTACAGCGACGCGCCGCGCGAGCTCGCCGACTTCGACCTGCTCAACACCTGGTATTACGCCGACGCTCCGAAGGCGATCCGCCCGCAGCTCGACATCGTGCGCCGGCGCTCGACCTTCGACGAGGTGGTGATCGGTCTCGACGAGTCCAACGCTCTCTTCGAGGCTCGGCGCTGCCTCTCGTGCGGCAGCTGCTTCGCCTGCGACAACTGCTACGGCGTGTGTCCCGACAACGCCGTGATCAAGCTCGACCCGGGCGGCTCGTACCAGTACGAGATCGACTACGACTTCTGCAAGGGCTGCGGGATCTGCGCCGAGGAGTGCCCGTGCGGCGCGATCAGGATGGAGCCCGAGCCGATCTGAGATAGCGTTTCGCGCCGCATGCGCGCGCTTCAGATCGAGGAGCTCGGCGGTCCGGACGCCGTGAAGGTGGTGGACGCGCCGGAGCCGTCTTCCGCATCGCACTTCTCCACACCGGGTCAGGGCGTGCTCATCGACGTGAAGGCGGCCGCCGTCTCGTTTCCCGACGTGCTGCAGTCGCGCGGCCTCTACCAGTTCAAGCCGGAGCTGCCGTTCGTGCCGGGCGCCGAGGTCTCCGGCGTGGTGGTGGAGAGCTCGGATCCGGGTTTCTCGGCAGGCGATCGCGTGGCCGCGATGACGCTGCTCGGCGCGATGGCCGAGCGCGTGGCGGCGCCTGTGGCCATGACCTTCCGCCTGCCGGACGAGCTCGACTTCGCCCAGGGCGCGGCGCTCGTCCTCAACTACCACACCGCGCTCTTCGCGCTGAAGTACCGCGGCCGGCTTGCCGAGGGCGACTGGGTGCTCGTGCACGGTGCGGCCGGCGGTGTGGGCACAGCTTCGCTGCAGGTGTCGAAGGCGCTGGGCGCCAGGACGATCGCGGTGGTGTCGAGCGACGAGAAGGAGCGCGTGGCGGCTGAGGCAGGTGCCGACCACGTGGTCCGCTCCGATGCCGACTGGAAGGACCAGGCGAAGGAGATCTCGGGCGGCGGCGTGGACGTGGTGCTCGATCCCGTGGGCGGCGACCGCTTCACCGACAGCCTCCGCTCCCTGCGCGAGGAGGGCCGCGCCGTGGTCGTCGGGTTCACCGGCGGCTCGATCCCGGAGGTGAAGGTCAACCGGCTGCTGCTGAACAACCTCGAGGTGGTGGGCGCCGGCTGGGGCGCATACGTGCTCAGCAAGCCTGAGTTCACCCGGATGCTCGCCGACGAGCTCGACGAGATGATCCGAGCCGGCCACGTCCGCCCGATCGTGGGCAACCGCTTTCCGCTCGAGCAGGCGGGAGAGGCGATGCGCCTCATCGAGGAGCGCGGCGCGCTCGGCAAAGTGGTGCTCGACGTCGCCGCCGACTGAGCGCCCCGCGCGCCGGACCTCCGACCTCCGACCTCCGACCTCGCTACTCGTACGAGAGCGCTTCGAGCGGCCGCAGCCGGGAGGCGCGGCGGGCCGGGAAGATCGCGGCGAGGAGCCCGACGATCACGGCGGCGATGATGAAGATGATCAGCGAGCCGACAGGGATCGTGAAGTTGATGTCCTTCACGCGCGCGGCAAGCAGCGCGCCGAGCACGACGCCGAGGCCGATGCCGGTGACCGTGCCGATCAGCGCGGTGACTACGCTCTCGTAACGGATCATCCGGCGCGTCTGGCGCCGGGTCATCCCCACGGCGCGAAGCATTCCTATCTCGCGCGTTCGCTCGAACACCGAGAGCACCAGCGTGTTCACGATGCCGAACAGGCTCACGATGATCGATAACGCGAGCAGGACGTAGAGGACGTTGAGCGTGCTCTTCAAGCCCGAGATCTGGTTGTCCACGAACTTCTGGCGATCCTGCACCTTCGCGTTCGGGAAGGCCTTGAGGGTACGTTCGAGGGAGGCCTGATTTGCGTCGGACTGTCCGCCGCGCATGTTGATGAACGTGAACATGTTCTCCGGCTGCTGGTAGGAGCGGTCGAACAGCGCGCTCGAGATCGTGATCGGGCCGAACGGCGAACCGCCGGCCGGCGGCTTGAACACGCCCTTGATCACCACGTGGACGGTGTTGCCGGTGGGCGTCTCGAACGACACTGGCGAGCCGATGTGCAGGTGATGCTTCTTCGCGTAGCCGTCGTCGGTGAACGCGCCGTTCGGGCCGAGCGATGCCAGCACCGCCTGCGAGCCCTCCTTCCAGTTCATCGAGAGTGTTTGGCCGATGGTGGGATCCACCGCGGTGAGCTGGTCCTTGCTGCCGAAGATGCGCGCCTGGTCGCCGCGCACGCTCGCGGCTGTCGTGAGGCCCGGCGTTTGTTTGACGGTCTGACCGACCACCCGCGGCAGCGAGGAGAAGTTGTTCTGCGCGGTGATCACGTAGTCGCCCTTGAACAGCGCGTCCACGGCACCCTTGAAGTTGGAGATGATCCCCGCCGCCAGCATCGCCACGAGCGTGACGAGCGCGAGGCCGATCATCAGCGCAGACGCTGTGGAGGCTGTGCGTTGCGGATTGCGGCGCGCGTTCTCGCGCGCGATGCGGCCCACGGCGCCGCCGATCCGCACGGCCGGCCAGCCCAGAACCTGCGCCAGCCCAGGCACCCAGCGGGCGGACAGAAGGGCCACGCCAATGAAGATCATGAGTGCCCCGATGCCCATCCAGATGAGCACGCCGCCCGTGCCGAGGCCCGGGGCGAACAGGCCGTAGCAGAGCGCGGCGAAGCCCAGGATCGTGAGCGCCGCGGAGCGGATCGTGCGCCGGCGTGGAGTGCTCGTCTCCGGGATGGTCGCGCCCTCGCGCACGGCGTCGATCGGCTGCACGCGGGTGGCACGGATGGCGGGACGCAGGCTGGCCACCACGGTCACGAGCACGCCAACGAGGATCGCGACCACCGCGGTGCGCGTCTGGAACACGATGCCGCTGTTGGGGAGCGTGAAGCCGACGGAGTCGAACAGCGAGAAGAGCCCCTTCGCAAGCAGGAACCCCACGAACAGCCCGGTGACCGCCGCGAGCAAGCCGACGACGAGCGCCTCGAACAGCACGCTTCGCAGGATCTGGCGCCGGTTCGCCCCGAGCGTGCGCAGCGTGGCGAACTCGCGGGTGCGCTGGGCGATCGTGATCGACAGCGAGTTGGCGATCACGAAGCTGCCGACGAACAGCGCGATGCCGGCGAAGGCGAGCAGGAAGGTCTTGAAGAAGCTGAGGAAGCTGTTCGTCGAGTCCGCCGACTTCTGCGCCTGCTCCGCGCCCGTCCGCACCTGCGTGCCTGGCGGCAGGATCGGCCGGATCTGACTCACCAGCCGCTGCGGCGATATCCCCGGTCTGGCCGCCGCGCGGATGTCGTCGAGCTTGCCCTTCTTGTCGAACAGCGACTGCGCGGTGGCGAGGTCGAAGCCGGCGAGGGTCGCGCCTCCAAGCGAGCCGGAGGAGCCGAACTTCACGAGCCCTGCCACCTTCATCTGCCGGATCGGCCCCTGCGCCTGCACGCCGATCGTGTCCCCCACGTGGATGCTCTTCTTGCCGGCTGTGGAGGTGTCCACCACGAGCTCGTTGGGGCCGGGCCAGGACCCCTTCGACAGCTTCAGCGACGAGAACTGCGGGTACTTCGGATCGACGCTGAAGCCGAGGTTGGGCGCGCCGCCGAAGCCGATCGCCTTCCCGTTCTTCACGAGGTGCGGCTCGCCTGCCACGCCGCCGATGGCAGCCTTCACCTCCGGCAGCGCGCGCACCCGCGCGAGGAGCGACTGGTCGAAGGAGGGCGTGGTGGTGTCGCCGCCGCCCACGTCGTTCGCCCCGGTGTCGAGCGCGTTGCGGCCGGTGATTGTCGCGTCTGTACCGCGGTAGACCGTCTGGAAGATCGAGTCGAACGCCTTCGTGATCGAGTCCGTGAGAACGTACGTGCCGCTCACGAGAGCCACGCCCAGAACGATCGCCACCGCCGTGAGCACCGAGCGCAGCTTGCGCGCGAACAGGCCGCGGAGGGAGAAGCGGATCACGAGGCGGTCAGCTCCTTCATCGCGCCGATGATGTCGTCGGCGTTCGCGCCCACGAGCTCCTTCACGAGCCGGCCGTCCTCGAGGAACAGGATCCGGTCCGCCACCGCGGCGGCGTACGGATCGTGCGTGACCATCACCACCGTCTGTCCCGTCTCGTCCACCGAACGCCGGATCAGCTCGAGGATCTCACCGCTCGCAGCAGAGTCAAGGTTTCCTGTGGGCTCGTCCGCGAACAGGACGGTGGGCCTGCTCATGAGCGCGCGGGCGATCGCCACGCGCTGCTGCTGGCCGCCGGACAGCTCCGAGGGGCGGTGCGTGAGCCGGTCGCCGAGGTGGGTCTGCTCGATCACCTGGTTGAACCAGGCCACCTCAGGCTGCCTGCCCGCGATCGCGAGCGGCAGCTCGATGTTCTCGCGGGCATCGAGCATCGGAAGCAGATTGAAGAACTGGAACACGAAGCCGATGTGGTCGCGGCGCAGCCTGGTGAGCGCGTCGTCGTTCAGCTTCGTGATGTCGGTGCCGTCGATCTCGACCGTGCCCGCCGTGGGCCGGTCGAGTCCCGCGAGTACGTGCATGAGGGTCGACTTGCCGGAGCCCGACGGCCCCATCACGGCGGTGAGCTTGCCGCTCTCGATCGCCACGTCCACGTCGCGCAACGCGTCGACGGCGGCGTCGCCCTCGCCGTAGCGGCGAGAGACGCCGTGGGCTACGAGTACCGCGCCGTCGTGGGCCATTGCCCCGAGGTTAGCCACTTTTGGCGCAACGGCATTGGTCAAGACGGGTTGAATGGCGGGCATGAGAGCTCATCTGCCGTTTTCGCACACGGGCGCGGCGATTGCCGCCGCTGCAACGCTCGCCCTGGCGGCCCCCGCGGCCGCGAACGTGCCCCTCACCCAAGTCAGCAGCGATCCGTTCACAAACAGCACGAGTCAGCACGCCACGGAGGTGGAACCCGACACCTTCGCACGCGGTTCGACGGTCGTGTCTGCGTTCCAGGTGGGCCGCTTCTTCGACGGCGGCGCCACCGACATCGGCTTCGCGCGCTCGACCGATGGCGGGTCCACGTGGACACACGGCTCGCTGCCCGGCCTAACGGCAACTTCCGGGATCCCCAGCTCCACCGGCGGCCCGTTCGAGCGCGTGAGCGACGCTTCCACCGCGTTCGACGCGAAGCACGGCACCTGGCTCGTCTCGAGCATCCCGCTCGTGCCAGGCAGCCTCGACGTCCCGACCGTCTTCGTCAGCCGCTCCACCACCGGCGGCGCGAGCTGGGGTGATCCCGCGTCGATCCCGCCGCCCGCGGTGCCCACGACCAAGGTGGATCTCGACAAGAACTGGACCGTCTGCGACAACACGCCCGCCAGCCCGTTCTACGGCCATTGCTACACCGAGTTCGACAACTTCGGACAGGGCGACCTCGAGTACATGAGCACGTCGACCGACGGCGGGCAGACGTGGAGCGTGCCGGCGTCCACCGCTGGGAACGACAAGGGCCTCGGCGGCCAGCCGCTCGTGCAGCCGGACGGAACCGTGATCGTGCCCTTCGAGGCGCTCAACGGAAAGATGCAGGCGTTCCGCTCCACTGACGGCGGCGTTTCCTGGAGCCGGGCCGTGACGATCTCCGACATCCGCTTCCACGACAACGCCGGCGGCCTGCGCACGAGTCCGCTCCCGACCGCTGAGATCGACCGCTCGGGCACGGTCTACGTGGCGTGGGAGGACTGCCGCTTCCGGAAGAACTGCACGGCGAACGACATCGTGTTCAGCACGTCCTCGGACGGCAACGCATGGGGACCCGTGATGCGAGTTCCGATCGACGACGTGACGAGCGGCGTGGACCACTTCATCCCCGGCCTCGCCGTCGACCCGGCCCAGTCGGGCGGCCGCGTGGCGCTCACGTACTACTTCTATCCCGACACCACCTGCAGCGGCGGTTGCCAGCTGGACGTGGGCTACATCTCGTCGCCTGACGGCGGTGCGCATTGGGGCGCGCCGACCCAGCTGGCCGGGCCGATGAGCCTGAGTGACATCGCCGCGACCTCACAGGGTCCGATGGTGGGCGACTACATCTCCACGTCGTTCTCGGGCACAAAGGCGGTGCCCGTGTTCGCGGTCGGGCTGCCACACAACGGTCCGTTCAACGAGGCGATGTACGCGCCCACAACCCCGCTGAGCGTGGCGACGTCCGCGAAGGCGACCCGCGCGGCAACGAGCAGCGGTGTTCAGGGCGGCGGCAACGGAACAGGCACGGCGCACCACGCGATCCGAAGGAACTGAATCAGCGAAGCTCGGCTACGAGGTCGGCCACCGAGTCGACGATCCGCGACGCCCGGTAAGGGAAGCGCTCCGCGTTCTCGCGCGAGGTGACGCCGGTGAGCACGAGGATCGTCTCGAGGCCGGCCTCGAGCCCGGCGACCATGTCCGTGTCCATGCGGTCGCCAACCATGGCGGTCGACTCCGAGTGCGCGTCGATCGCGTTGAGCGCCGAGCGCATCATCAGCGGGTTGGGCTTGCCGACGAAATAGGGGGCCACCCCGGTGGCATGGCTGATCAGGGCGGCGACCGAGCCGGTGGCCGGCAGCGGCCCCTGCGCTGAGGGCCCGGTGGGGTCGGGATTGGTGGCGATGAAGCGGGCACCGTTCGCCACCAGCCGGATGGCCTGCGTGATGCGCTCGAAGCTGTACGTGCGCGTCTCGCCGAGGACCACGTAGTCCGGATCGCGGTCGGTGAGCGTGTAGCCCGCTTGGTGAAGCGCGGTGGTGAGGCCGGTCTCGCCGATCACGAACGCGCTGCCATCGGGCCGCTGGTCCTGAAGGAAGCCCGCGGTGGCCAGGGCGGAGGTCCAGATCGACTCCTCCGGCACCTCGAGCCCGGAAGCGCGCAGCCGCGCCGCTAGGTCGCGCCGCGTGTAGATGGAGTTGTTCGTAAGCACGAGGAACGGCGTGCCGCTCGTACCCAGGGCGTCGATGAAGTCGGCGGCGCCAGGAATCGCGTGCTCCTCGCGCACCAGCACACCATCCATGTCCATCAGCCAGGAGCGGATTTCGCGCCGGGTCATCGCGCGGGCATCGTACGGCAGTCAGCAGCCTGACTGAGGTGTGGCGAAATAGACAGATTCGTCAGAGCATTCGGCTGAGCCGGGGCCCCGGGGGGCCCCGGCTCATTCACTTAACGCGGAGGACGATCTTCCCGTGCACGCCGCCTGCCTCGAGCGACTCGTGCGCGCGGGCGGCCTCTTCGAGCGGGAAAGTCCGCGCGAGGCGCACCTTCAGCCGCCCCTCGTTCACGAGCGCCGCGATCTCCCCGAGGGCGTGGCCGTCGGGCTCCACGAGCAGGTCCGCCACGCGGATGGCGCGCTTGTCCGCGTCAGCCTTGGTCTCGTCGTCGGAGCCGGTCGCGATGGCCACGAGCAGGCCGCCGTCCCGGATCGCGCCGAGCGTGGCACGCGTCTCCTCGCCGCCCACCAGGTCGAGCACCACGTCCACCTCACGGTCCACGTCCTGGACCGGGGCGGCGCGTCCGGTGGCGATCACGCTGGCGCCCCGCGCCTCGGCTATCTGCACTGCCAGGTGGCCCACGCCGCCGCTCGCGCCGTGCACGAGCACGCTGGTGCCGGCTGCGACGTTCGCGGTGTCCACCAGCGCCTGCCATGCGGTGAGTGAGGCAAGCGGCAGCGCCGCCGCCTCCTCGAACGCCATGCCCTCGGGCATGCGGGCGAACTGGCGCGAGGGCGCGGCCACGAACTCCGAATACGCGCCCGCCACGCGCGGGAACCACGGCATGCCGAACACCCGATCGCCGGGGGCGAAGGTGGTGACGCCGTAGCCGCTGTCCACCACCACCCCAGCCACGTCCCAGCCGATGCCGAACGGCGGCGAGCCCGCCCAGCCGGAAACGCCGCTCCCGCGCCGCGTCTTCCAGTCCACCGGGTTCACGCCGGCGGCATGAACCTCCACGAGCACCTCGGTGGAGATCGGCGTTGGCCGCGGCACCTCGACGAGCGACAGGACCTCAGGCCCGCCGAACTCGGTGACCTGTATGGCGCGCACTAGTCGGTCGCCATATAGACGTTCTTGAGCTCGGTGTAGGCCTCGAGCGCGTGCGGTCCCAGCTCCCGCCCGACGCCCGATTGCTTGAACCCGCCGAACGGGGTGGTCACGCGCACCGACGTGTTGGAGTTGATCGACAGGGCCCCGCTCTCCACCGCGCGCGCCATGCGCATCGCGCGCGCGCCGTTCCGCGTCCAGATCGAGCCGGACAGCCCGTAGATCGTGTCGTTGGCGAGTCGCACCGCCTCCTCCTCGGTGTCGAACGGGATCACCGCCGCCACCGGGCCGAAGATCTCCTCGCGGGCGGCGCGATCGTCGTTCGACACGGGGCAGAGAACCGTGGGCGGGAACCAGAAGCCCGGCCCGTCCGGCGCGCGACCGCGGATCGCCACCGGTGCCTCCCCGTCCGCGTAGGAGGCGACCTTCTCGCGCTGATCGGCGGAGATCAGCGGTCCCATCTCAGTGTCGGGATCGAGCGGGTCGCCAACGCGCAGGGAGTCCACGGCCTCCTCGAGTGCCTCCATGAAACGGTCGAGCGCCGAGCGCTCCACGAGGATGCGCGAACGCGCGCAGCAGTCCTGGCCGGCGTTGCCGAACACGGCGAGCGGCGCGGACGCGGCGGCCTTCTCGAGGTCAGCGTCTGCGAACACGACGTTCGCGGACTTGCCGCCCAGCTCGAGCGTCACGCGCTTGATCGACTCTGAGGCGAGCGCGCCGATGCGCCGGCCCACGGCCGTGGAGCCGGTGAAGGCGATCTTCGCCACATCGGGGTGCTCGACCATCCGCTCACCCACCACGCGACCCGGCCCGACGACCACGTTCAGCACGCCCTCGGGCAGCCCGGCCTCGAGCGCGATCTTCTCCACCTCGAGCGCGGTGAGCGGCGTGAGCTCGGCGGGCTTCAGCACGATCGTGTTGCCGGCCGCAAGCGCGGGGGCGATCTTCCACGAGGCGATCGCGATCGGGAAGTTCCACGGCGTGATCAGCCCCACGACGCCCAGCGGCTCGCGGAAGGTGAAGTCCACGCCGCCCGCAACGGGAATCGTCTCGCCCATCAGCCGCTCGGGCGCGCCCGAGTAGTAATGGAAAGTGGCCGCCACCATCCCCACCTCGCCGCGTGCGTCCGAGATCGGCTTGCCGACGTTGCGCGACTCGAGCACCGCGAGCTCCTCGGCGTGCTCCTCGATGGCGTTGCCGATGCGCCGCAGGATCGTGGCGCGGTCACCCGGCGTCACGTCGCGCCACGCGGCGAAGGCCGCCTTGGCGCGCGCGATTGCCGCGTCGGCGTCATCTGCCGTGGCGTGAGGAAGCTCCGCGAGCACCTGCTCGGTGGCGGGCTCGAGCACCCGCAACGTGTCAGTGGTGGTGGCCATCACGCCTCCTCGATCTTGGGGATTGACTCGACTTCGTCGCACTCTACTGCTATAAGGACCAAATCTAAGACCATTGTCGCGGAGGGGGAGTCTTGAAAGTAGACAGCGCTTCCACGAGGGTGCTTCCGCCGGAATTCGACCGCGCCTACCCGGTGGTCGTCAAGGGCGAGGGATCCTGGCTAGAGGACTCCGACGGTCGCCGCTACCTCGACGCCATGAGCGGCGGCTCGATGGCCGCCACGCTCGGCCACGGCCGGCGCGACATCGCCGAGGCCGCCGCGGAGCAGGCGCGAAAGCTCGCGTTCGTCCACAACGAGCGGCTCACCAACCCTGCGCAGGAGGAGCTGGCGCGCGAGCTCGTGTCGGTGGCGCCTGAGGGTTTCACGCGCGTGCACTTCGTCACCGGCGGCTCCGAGGCGAACGAGGCCGCGCTGCGCCTGGCGCGCAGCTACCACGTGGAGCGCGGCGAGCCGAGCCGCTGGCGCGTGATCTCCCCGGCGCAGGCCTACCACGGGCCGACCATGGCCACGCTCGCGCTCACCGGCCGGCCCGGCCTTCAGGGCCCGCTCACGCCGTACCTGCTCGAGCAGCCGCACATCCCGCCCAGCACCTGGCGCTTCGACCCCACGGGTCAGCAGGCGCTCGACGCGCTCGACCGGGCGCTCGAGCAGGTGGGGCCGGAGAACGTGGCCGCGTTCTTCTGCGAGGCGATCAGCGCCGCCGCGCTGCCCGCCTACACGCCTCCCAAGCGCTTCTGGGAGGGGCTCGCTGAACGCCGCGAGAAGCACGGCTTCCTCATCTGCTTCGACGAGGTGGTCACGGGAATGGGCCGCACCGGCGAGTGGTTCGCGGCCGATCACCTGCCGCTCGTGCCGGACATCATCGCCACGGCGAAGGGCCTCGGCGCGGGTTACGCCGCCATCGGCGCAACGCTTTGCCGCGATCACGTGTACGAGGCGGTGGCGAACGGCTCGCGCCGCTTCACGCTCGGCCACACCTGGGACGGCGCGCCGCTCCTGTGCGCGGTGGGCGTGAAGGTGATCGACGTGCTGCGCAGCGAGGGTTGGGTGGACCGCGTGCGCGAGCGCGGGCCGCGCCTGCGCGACGAGCTGGAGGCGGCGCTCTCCGGCATCGACATGGTGCGCGAGGTGCGCGGGCACGGGTTCCTGCTCGGAGTGGAGTTCGTGGACCCGCGCGACCGCGATTCGTTCCTGCCGCGCGAGTTGAAGGTGGCGGGCCGTGTGGACGACGCGTGCATGCAGAACGGCCTGATCACGCTCTCCACGCAGCCCACCGGCGACGGCATGGCGGGCGACCAGAGCCTGTTCGCCCCGCCGTTCACCACCCCCGATGAGGAGCTCGCGCAGATGGTGGAGCGCTTCGCCGCATCCGTGCGCCAGGTGGCCGACGAGGTGCAGCGGCAGCTCGAGGTGCCGGCGCCGGCGGGGGCGGGCCAGTGAGGGCGCTGATCCTGCAGCACGAGCAGCCCACTCCGGGCGGCTACGTGAACCAGTGGCTGGAGGAGCGCGGCATCGACCAGGACGTGTTCCGCATCGACATCGACAGTCGCGAGGTGGACGCGCGGGACTACGACCTGATCGTCTCGCTCGGCTCCGAGTTCGCCGCCTTCGACGACCTCCCGTGGATCAGGCGCGAGGAGGTGATCCTGCGCGAGGCGATGGAGCACGACGTGCCGGTGCTGGGCGTGTGCTTCGGAGGGCAGCTCCTGGCGAAGGTGCTGGGCGGCAACGCGTTCCGCTCCGACCTGTCCGAGATCGGCTGGCTGCCGGTGCGCACGCACGACGAGTCGCTCGTGCCGCACGGGCCGTGGTTCCAGTGGCACTTCGACAGCTTCACGCTGCCCGACGGCGCGAAGCTGATCGCGGAGAGCGACGTGGGCCCTCAGGCGTTCATCATCGGGCGCAGCCTCGGCACGCAGTTCCACCCGGAGGTCACGCCCGAGATCATGGAGTCGTGGGTGCGCGCGTACCCGCACGAGCTCGAGCAGGAGGGGGTGGACCCGCAGGGTCTGCTCGACGAGACGTACGAGCGGGCGGCGGATACGCGCGCGACCGCGTGGCGGCTCTTCGACGCCTTCCTCACGCGCGTGGCAGGCCACGCCAAGGAGACCGTGCGTGGCGGTTGAGATCCGCCGCTCTCGCAGGCGGCGTCACGCGAACGGCAGCGGTGCCGAGCTCGCGCAGTTCGAGCCGATCCAGCAGCTGCGGGCTCACGAGTACGTGGCGGAGCAGATCCGCCGCCACATCGCGCTGAGGCTGATCCGGCCCGGCGAGGCCCTGCCGTCCGAGCGCGAGCTGGCCTCGATGTTCGGAGTGGGCCGCCCCACGATCCAGCATGCCATGCGCCTGCTCGAGGCGGACCAGCTCGTGGAGGCTCGCCGCGGCCGCAGCGGCGGCACGTTCGTGCGTGAGCCCGCGGAGGACGCGGGCGCGATGGAGGAGCTGATGGCGCGCGTGCTGCGCCAGCGCAAGGAGCTCGAGGAATTGCTTGTGTACCGCCGAAGGTTCGAGCCGCTGGTGGCGGCCGAGGCCGCCCGGGTTCGCCGGCGGGCGGACGTGACCGCGATGTGGCGCGCGATCCGCGCGATGAAGGAGGCTCAGACGGAGCCCGACTACATGCGTGACGACACCACCTTCCACCTCGCCGTGGCGGGCGCCACGCGCAACCGCTTCATGGAGGCGGCCATCGAGGACATCCGGCTGCGGCTGAACGACACGATGAGCCTTCTCCCCGAGTCGGACACCTGGCACCGCCGCATCTCAGGAGAGCACGAGGAGATCGCGCGCGCGATCGAGGCGCGCGACGCGGATGCGGCCGAGGCCGCCATGGACCTGCACTGCGCAAACAGCGAGCAGAGCGTGCACGCCCTGCTCAGCGCGATCCGGAGGAGGCTCGCCACATGATCACCGCCGATCGGACCAACGTCTTCCCGCGCCTGCTCGACCTCCCGTATCCGAACATCGAGCGCGGCGAGGGAGTCCGCCTCTGGACCACGGACGGCTTCGAGGTGCTCGACGCCTGCTCGGGCGGCGCTATGGCCGTCTGTCTCGGGCACGGCAACACCGAGATCGTGGACGCCGGGCTGCGCCAGGCCGAAGAGCTCGCGTACATCTACAACCACCACTTCACGAACGAGCCGCAGGAGCGGCTCGCCTCGCGCCTGATCGAGATCGCGGCGCCGGAGATGGCGCGCGTGCGCTTCTCCACCGGTGGCTCGGAGGCCAACGAGTCGGCGCTCCGGCTGGCGCGTCAGTACCACGTGGACCGCGGTGAGGAAGGCCGGTGGCGCGTGATCACGCAGGCGCAGGCCTACCACGGCGCGCTGATGGGAGCGCTCGCGCTCACGGGCCGCCGCACCCTCCAGCGGCCCTACTCGGAGTATCTGCCCGGGCACATGCACGTGCCGCCCGCCACCTGGCGCTTCGATCCCAGCGGGCAGGCAGCGCTCGACGAGCTCGATCGCGTGATCGAGGGCGCCGGACCGGACTCCATCGCGGCGTTCTTCTGCGAGCCCGTGAGCGCGGCGGCGCTCCCCGGATACGCGCCGCCAGAGCTCTTCTGGAAAGGGCTGGCAGAGCGCCGCGAGGAGCACGGCTTCCTCGTCTGCTTCGACGAGGTGGTCACCGGCATGGGCCGCACCGGCTCCTGGTTCGCAGGCCAGCCGCTGCCGATCGAGCCGGACATCGTCACGGGCGGCAAGGGCCTTGCCGCCGGCTACTTCCCGCTATCGGCCACGTTCTGCACGCAGGAGGTGTACGACGCTCTGGCGGGCGGCTCGCGGGAGTTCGAGCACGGCCACACCTGGGACGGCGCGCCGCTGTCCTGCGCCACCGGGCTCGCGGTGCTCGAGATCCTCGTGGAGCGCGGGCTTGTGGATCGCGTGCGCGAGCGCGGGCCGTCTCTGCGCGACGAGTTCGGGGCCGCGCTGTCCGGGAACGACATCGTGCGCGAGGTGCGCGGCGTGGGCTTCCTGCTCGGAGTGGAGCTGGTGGATCCGCGCGACGGCGAGTCATTCCTGCCCGACGAGCTGGACGCCGCCGCGCTCGTGGATCAGACAGCGTTCGAGAACGGGCTGCTCGTCACCTCCACCCACTCCACACCCGATGGCTACACGGGCGACCAGACGCTGCTCGCGCCCGCCTTCACCGCGACGGACGCGGAGCTTGGCGAGATGGTGGAGCGCTTCGCCGCCACGATCGCCGACGTGGAGAAGAGCGTGAAGGAGCGGCTGTCGTGACCGACGTGAGCCTGGGCGACCTGCCGGCGGGCGCGGCCACTCCCGAGGGCGCGGCCGGCGAATACGTCCTGCTCGGGCTGCCGGACGTGAACGGGCAGGTGCGCGGCAAGGCGCTACGACCCGCCGCCTTCGAGGCGGCGCTTCGCGACGGCGCGGTGATGACCGACCTGCTGCTCGCCCTCGACCCCACGGACACCCCGATCACCGACTACGAGAGCTTCGGCATCCGCTCCGGCGCGGGTGACCTCGTGGTGCGGCCAGATCCCTCCACCCTGCGCGAGCTGTCGTGGCTGCCGGGCTGGCGCATCTGCCTCGCCACTCCCGTTTGGCCGGACGGCCGCCCGTGCGAGCTCGCCTCGCGCGAGGTGCTGCGCGGCGCTCTCGAGAAGATGGCCGAGCTCGGCTACGAGACCCGCGCCGCGCTCGAGTACGAGGTGCGGCTGCGCGACGCGGAGGACCAGCCGCTGTCGTCCGGCATCAGCTACAGCCTCGGCGAGATCGCGCGCTTCGACGCCTTCGTGACCCGTCTCGGTCCGGCGCTGGACGCGCTCGGCGTTGAGCTCTCCGCCGTGCACACCGAGGCCGGGCCCGGGCTCCTCGAGCTGAACATCGCAGCCCGCGACGGGATGCGGGCGGCGGACGACGCCGCGTTCGTGAAGCTCGCGGTGAAGGAGGTGGCGGGCGCGATGGGGCTGACCGCCAGCTTCCTCGCCAAGACGGTGCCCGGCGAGGAGGGCTCGAGCGGGCACGTGCACCTGTCGTGCTGGCGCGATGGGCAGAGCGCGTTCGCCTCGGATGAGGCGCTCTTCGAGTCGGCCATCGCGGGTGTGCTCGACCACCTGGCGGGAGCGTCCCTGATGCTGAACCCAACGGTGAACTCATACAAGCGGCTCGTGCCCGGCTGGTTCGCGCCCGTGAACGCGAGCTGGGGCATCGAGAACCGCTCGGCCGCCGTGCGCGCGATCCGGGGCGACAAGCCGGAGCGCTGGCGCATCGAGTGCCGCCGCCCCGGCGCGGACGCCAACCCGTACCTGGCGCTGGCCGCGCTGGTGGCCTCGGCCGCCGACGGCATCAGGCGCGAAGCCAAGCCGCCCCCGCCCGTGGAGGGCGACGCGTCCGACCGCGAGGACCTGCCGCCGCTGCCCGGCTCGCTCGAGAGCGCGATCGCGGCATTCAGCGCCGATGCCGACCTGCGCGCGGTGCTCGGCGAGACGTTCTGCGACTACTACCTCGTCTCGCGGGCGTGGGAGTTGAAGGCGTGGCGCGAGGCTGTGAGCGACTGGGAGAGGGAGCGCTACGGCCGTGCCGTCTGAGCCCGTGATCGGCATCTGCGCGGTGCACGAACGCGCGCGCTGGAGCTTCTGGGACCAGACCGCGCACCTCGTGGCGGACACCTACGTGTCCTCGGTGCAGCGCACCGGCGCCATCGCGATGCTCCTGCCGGTGGACGCGAGGGCGCCGCTCGAGCTGCTCGAGCGGATCGACGGCCTGCTGCTGATCGGCGGCGCGGACATCGACCCTTCCTCGTACGGTGCGCCGCGCGACCCCGAGCTCGAGTCCACCTACCGCGACCGCGACGACTTCGAGATCGCCCTGCTGCTCAGCGCCGTGGACCGCGGCATGCCCGTGTTCGGGATCTGCCGCGGCATGCAGATCATCAACGTCGCGTTCGGCGGCACGCTCGTGCAGCACCTGCCGGAGGTGGAGGGATCGAACCCGCACCGCAGGGCGCTCGGCACGTTCGAGGGAACCGAGCACGCGATCACCCTCGAGCCTGGATCCCTCACCGCCGAGGCGGCCGGTGAGGTGGAGCACCTGGCGAGCTGCCACCACCACCAGGCGGTGGACAGGCTGGGCGAGGGGCTCGTGGTGAGCGGGCGCGCGGAGGTGGACGGGGTGATCGAGGCGATCGAGGCGGACGACGGCCGCTGGCTCCTCGGCGTGCAGTGGCATCCGGAGGCCGACGAGCGCAGCCAGATGATGTCCGCTTTTGCCGATGCGGCTCGAAATTGGTCAAAAGGACCAGACTTGACACCAACTGCGGAAAGTGGGATATCAACGCACAACCCCGACCGAGGGAGTCGTGGCTGAGGCACTCACAGGAGCGCGCGTTCTGGCCGATCTCGGTGGGCAGCGCGCTGCTCTTCAGCAGAAGGACAATCTCTGCGGGCCCTTCCACGCGGCGCGTGTGCTCCGCGAGGCGGGGATCGTGAGCTGGGACGGCGAGGAGCTCGACCAGGACCTGATCGCGCTCGAGTCCGGCACGGTGCTTCCGGAGGTCCAGGAGGGGCCGCCGGTGCCGCCGGGCGCCGTGAGCTTCACCGATTACCGCTTCGACCTGCCGCGAACGGCGCCCGCCGGCTCGGGCACCTCCGCCGGAGGTCTTGCCAAAGCGATCGAAGGTGCCGCGGCCGGCGCGCTGCGCTGCGTGCCGCTGCGCGGGGAGTGGACCGCGGACGGCGTGGAGCGCGTGGTGGAAGCGGCCCCCGGGCTCAGCGCACGCCTGCTCGCCAACGTGAGCACGGCCCCCCTGTGGGGAAGCCGCCCGCCGCTCGAGGCGCTGCTCGCGCATCTCGATGGTGAGGCTGTGGACACCCCGCCGGCGTCCGACTGGACGGTGGGCCACTTCGTGGAGCTCTCGCGGCTCCTGCGCGGGCGCGCCGGCTCGCTGGTGCTCGTGGTGGACTCGTATCCGTCGCTCGGCTGGATGGGACGGCACCTCCAGCCGCCGGCCGCGCTGGCGGACGCGCTCGAGCGCGGCGACGGCCGCGAGGGCGGCGTGCTCGTGGTCGTACCGCCGGAAAACGCCGAGGCGGTGACCGCGCTGGCCACCGAGCTGGGGCTCGACGTGGGCTTCTGGGACAACGGGACGACGAGGAGGTAGGTCATGGCCACCGCCGAGGAGCAGCAGATCACCGTCGAGGACGTTCTCGCCGGCTGGCGGGAGGCCGGCATCCGCAACGTCCGCTTCGAGCTTCCGGACATGCACGGCACGAGCCGCTCGAAGCTCGTGCCGATCGAGCACGCCGGCCGCTATGCCGACGAGGGCCTGAACATGTACGGCGGCACGATCGTGCTCGACAGCCGTTCCGACGTCGTGCCGGGCAGCCTCTACAACGAGGAGATCGCGTACGCCGACCAGCGGCTCAAGCCCGACCCCACCACCGCACGCATCGTGCCATGGGTTGAGGCCACCGGCCGCATGATCTGCGACACGTTCTGGGACGACGGCCAGCCGCTCGGCGCGGCGCCGCGGCACGTCTTCCGGCGCGTGCTCGAGCGCTGCCGCGCGCTCGGCTACGAGCCGCTGATCGGCCTCGAGCCCGAGTTCTACCTGCTCGACGGCGAGACCAAGCAGCCGCTCTTCGACGGCTACCACATCTTCAACACGGTGCGGAACACGTGGGTGCCGGTTGTCGAGCGCATCGTGGGCGAGATGCGCCAGTTCGGCGTGGACATCATCACCGCCAACTGCGAGTACGCCGGCTCCCAGTGGGAGATCGTGTTCGGGCCGAGCAGCGGCATGGCCGGGCCGGACACCGCCTTCACGTTCAAGAACGGCGCCAAGGAGCTCGCCCACCAGGAGGGACTGATCGCGAGCTTCATGTCCAAGCCGTTCCAGGACGGCGCCGGCTGCGGCGCGCACAACCACATCGGCCTGCTGCACGCGGACTCGGGTGACAACGCGATGCTCGATCCCGACCACGAGTGGGGCCTCTCCGACGTTGGCCGCAGCTTCGTGGCGGGCCAGCTTCGTCACGCTCGCGCGATCTACACGCTGCTCGCGCCCACGGTGAACTGCCTCAAGCGGCGTCGCACGCACACGTTCAGCCCCACGAACGTGTCCTGGGGCCTCGAGGACCGCAGCGCGTTCGTGCGCGTGAAGGGCGGCAACCCGAAGTCGAAGCACGTGGAGAACCGCGCGCCCACAGGACTGTCCAACCCTTACCTGGCGTCCGCCGCGCTGCTCGGCGCCGGCATCCTCGGGATCGCCGACCAGCTCGAGCTCGAGCCGCCCGCGCGCCAGCCCGCTGAGGAGGACGAATCGAAGCCCAAGCTCCCCACCACGGTGGAGGAGTCGCTTGCCGCGCTCGAGTCCGACATGGCGATTGTGAATCTGCTCGGTCCGGAGTTCGTAAAGGCGTACACGGCTGTGCGCCGCTACGAGCTGCAGCGCTTCCACGACCACGTGACCGACTGGGAGCGGGATGAGTACCTGGAGCTCTATTGAGCGAGGTGAGACATGAACGTTGACGAGCGCCGGCTGCGCGAGGACCTGGTAGCCCTGGCCGAATCCGAGCGCGGACGCGAGCTGCTCCAGCTGGGGCTGCGCGGCATCTCCCGTGGCGAGCGAGAGGTGACCGCAGGTTGCTGGGTGAAGCGCGGCAATGCCGGCTGCCTCTTCCAGCACGTCTACTGGGAGGGAGTTCGCGAGGGCGTGTTCGCGGACGAGGGGCGCCCGGGGGATTGGATCGGCAGCTTCGTGGGCCCGCACGACTACGGGCTCGTAATCCGCGTGATCGAGGCGTTCGACCGGCTGGCTCGGTCGAGCTTCTCCGATTCCGACCCGCGGCCGCTCCGGCCGCGGCGTACCCGCCTCAGGCAGGACGACTGGAACGCTGAGGTGGAGCGGTTGCTGGTTGAGGTGCTGGACGAGACGCGGGAGAGGTCATTGACCGAAGTACGGGAGGTTGGCGCGAGCGTGTAGCTGCGCTTTCGGGATGAGCCCAAACGAGGAGAGGTCAAGTGAGCACAACTGAGCACCCAGGACTCGGGGAGCACCGTGAGGGGATGCTTCCCGTCGTCGAGAGCATCGACGTCTCGCAGCGTGATGACGTCTTCAAGCTGAGGGGCAGATCTGTAGGCCTGCTCGGAGTTCTGTTCCTCACCGTCACCGGTGCGGCCCCGATCTCCGCGATGCTGTTCAACACGCCTATCGCCGTCGGCTTCGGCAACGGCGTCGGCGCGCCGGCGGGCTTCCTCGTCGCGACCATCGTGCTGACGATCTTCAGCGTCGGCTACGTGGCCATGTCGAGAAAGGTCACGGCCGCGGGAGGCTTCTACAGCTTCATCAGCCACGGCCTCAACCGTGAGCTCGGGATGGCGAGCGGATTCTCGATGGTCGCGGCGTACAGCGTGTTCGAGGTCTCGCTGGTCGGCGGGTTCGCGTACTTCGCCTCACTGAAGGCGGCGCGCTACGGCTGGCATGTCCAGTGGTACTGGTGCGGCCTGTTCATGATCGCGCTGATCTGCGTGCTCGCGTACCTGGATGTGCGCATCTCGGCTCGCGTGCTCGGTGTCGCGCTCTTGTGCGAGGTCGTGACCCTGATCGTCTTCGACTTTGCGGTGTTCACCGACGGGGCGAGCAACGTCACGGCCAGCGCGATCAATCCCATCAACGCGTTCAAGAGCCTGCCGGCCGGACATGCGGGAGGCACGGCGATCGCAGCGGGGGCTGCCGGCATCGGCATCTTCTTCGCGTTCTGGTCGTGGGTGGGCTTTGAAATGGCGCCCAACTACGGCGAGGAATCGCGGGACCCGAAGAAGACAGTTCCGCGTGCGATGTACATCTCGGTGATCGGCCTCGGGATCTTCTACGTCGTCACGTCGTGGGCGTCGATCTCCGGGTACCACTCAACCGACGCCGCCGCGGTGGTGGCGCAGAACGATTCGGCCAACTTCTTCTTCAACCCGGCCAAGCAGTTCTCGGGCCAGTTCCTCAAGGACTGCCTGAGCTGGTTCATCATCACGGGCTCCTTCGCCTGTGGAATGGCGTTCCACAACACCACCGCGCGCTACATGTACTCGCTGGGACGCGAGCGCGTGTTGCCGTCGGTGCTGGGACGCACGCACGCGCGCTTCCACAGCCCGCACATCGCGTCCACCACGCAGTCGTTCATCGCGGCCGCGATCATGGGCGTGTTCGCGCTGTTCGCGGCGGTGGACGCCAAGACCGGCGCGGCGCAGTCGGTCGCGTACATCCAGGTGTACGGCCTCATGGCGCTCATGGGAGTGGTCTCGATCCTCGCGATCCAGGCGATCGTGTCGCTCGCGATCGTCAACTACTTCCGCACGCACCACCAGGCAGAGCACCACTGGTGGACCACGCTCACCGCGCCGCTGCTTGCCGCAGCCGCGCAGGCATACGTGCTGTACCTGGCGATCAAGAACCTGACGTTCCTGGGCTCTGGGTACCAGTACGCCAAGTGGCTCTGCTGGGCCGACCTGGCGATCTTCCTGCTCGGTCTCGGCTACGCCATGTACCTCAAGCGGAATGACAGAGCGAAGTACGAGAGCGTGGGGCGGATGATCAACGAGGGGCTCGATTCCGCGGAGCCGGTGCCTGCAAGCCAGTAGGGAGTAGGAGTTGGAGTAGGGAGAGTGGACTCCCTCTCGTCTAAGCCGGGTTGATGCTGTATACAACGCGTAATTGACGAGAGGGGGTCCATTCTGGCCACGTCGACACCCATAGCTGGGGCATTTCCGAGTCCTTACGAGATTGAGACGCCTCCCGGCTGTGAGGGCTGGGAGGAGATGTATCCGTACTACGCCGTGTTCGACGAGGCGCGGCGCGATGCGGACGAGAAGCGCTTCTGGTTCTGGAACTCGATGCACTTCCCGGTGCCGATGCCGGCGTTCGACGTGCAGTGCATCGACAGCCCGTACCAGGCTGTGGGGGCCTGGCAGAACCGCGTCTTTGCCGTGCCGCCGGCCATGGGGATCGACTACCGGATCGTGAACGGCTACGTCTACATCTCGGGCAATCCGGTCACGGACCCGGAGAAGATGGCCGAGCGGGCCGAGTTCTTCCAGCGCCGCGCGAGCTACTACTTCGAGAACTGGTCGGAGCTGTACGAGCAGTGGAAGTCGCGGGTGCGCGCGCTGATCGACGAGGTGACCAACCTCCCGGTGCCGGACCTTCCCGAGTACGAGCCGGACGAGGTGATGGAGGGCGAGCGCAACACGGCGTTCGTGGACGTGCTCGACTCCTACCAGCGCTGCCTGCGCCTGGGCGACCTGATGTGGCAGCGGCACTTCGAGTTCCTGCTGCTCGGCTACGGCGCGTACGCCACCTTCGCCGACCACTGCAAGGCCAACCTGCCGGACATCCCGGACCAGCACATCGCGCAGATGGTCGCGGGCATCGACGTGCTGCTCTTCAGGCCGGACGCCGAGCTGCGCCGGCTCGCGCGCCTCGCGATCGACACCGGCGTCGACGACGCCTTCGTGGAGGGACGCACGCCCGAGGAGATCGACGCGGCGCTCGAGCAGAGCGACGCCGGCAGGAAGTGGCTCGAGGATCTCCAGCAGGTGAAGGACCCGTGGTTCAACATGGCCACGGGCGACGGCCTGTACCACTACTACCGCTCCTGGCTCGACGACCCGAGCATTCCCTACGCCTCGCTCATCGGGCACATCAACGCGCTCAAGGCGGGCGAACAGATCGACCGTCCCACGGAGGAGATCCAACGCGAGCGCGACCGGCTCGCGGAGGAATACGGCTCGCTGCTCGACGAGGGCGCTCGGCAGACGTTCAACGAGCTGCTGGGCCTCTCCCGGACCGTGTTCCCCTACGTGGAGGAGCACAAGTTCTTCTGCGACTACTGGTTCCTCACGCGCTGGTGGAACAAGCTGCGCGAGTTCGGGGAGCTGCTCGCCCGGAACGGCTTCCTGAACGACGCCGAGGACATCTTCCAGCTCGGCCGGCACGAGGTGATGAGCGCGCTCGACGAGCTCGTGCTGTGCTGGGCCACCGGCGGCGCGCCACGCGGCCCGAGCTTCTGGCCGCCGATCGTGGAGCGGCGCAAGGAGCTGCTCGCCAGGCTCGGCGACTGGACGCCGCCGCCGGCGCTCGGTGTGGCGCCCGAGGTGGTCACCGATCCGATGACGATCATGCTCTGGGGCGTGACCACGCAGCGCGTGCAGGAGTGGGCGCGCTCGCAGGATCCCGCCGCCACCGAGGTGGTCGGCGCGCCGGCGTCGCCGGGCACGATCGAGGGTCCGGCGCGCGTGATCCGCACGATCGACGAGCTGGCGGACGTGCGCGAGGGCGAGATACTCGTCACGGGCTCCACGTCGCCCGCCTGGGCGCCGATCTTCTCGAAGATCAAGGCCACCGTCACGGACGTGGGTGGCGTGATGTCGCACGCGGCGATCGTGTGCCGCGAGTACGGCCTGCCAGCCGTGGTGGGCACGGGCCGGGCCACCTCCCTGATCCGCACCGGCCAGATGATCCGCGTGGACGGCAGCGCGGGGGTGGTGTCGATCGTCGACGGCGGGGCGGGCTGAACGAGCTCGTGGCCGCCGAGCTCACACGTTCGCTCGCCGATCTCAGACAGGCGGACACCGACTCGTTCGGCGGCAAGAGCTCCACGCTCGGCGAGCTGATCGCGGCGGAGATCCCGGTGCCACCGGGCTTCGCGCTGTCATGCGAGGCGTTCCGGCTGTTCGTCGAGCAGGCGGGGTTGCGCGGCGTGATCGCGCATGCGCTCGAACGCGCCTCCTCCGGCGACGTGGACGCCGTGAACCGCGCCTCGCACTCGATCAGCGAGGCGATGCATTCAGCGCCAATGCCCGCCGCCGTGCGCGACGAGGTGACGAGGCACTACGCCGAGCTCGGTGACGTACCCGTTGCCGTGCGCTCGAGCGCGCTGGGTGAGGACAGCCAGGAGGCGACCTTCGCCGGGCAGCAGGAGACCTACCTCTGGATACGCGGCGCCGGACAGGTGTGCGACGCGATCCGCGATTGCTGGATCAGCCTCTACAGCCCGCCCGCGATCGCCTACCGGGCGCGGCTCGGCGAGAAGGACGAGGAACCAGCGATGGGCGTGACGGTGCAGCTGATGGTGGATGCCGAGGTGTCTGGCGTGATGTTCACCTGCAACCCCGTGAGCGGCGATCCGAGCATGGTTGCCATCAACGCGTCGTGGGGGCTGGGCCTGGCAGTGGTGGGCGGCGAGGTGACTCCCGACGACTACCTGGTGAGCAAGGTCACGCGCGAGGTCGTGCGCGAGAACATCAGCTCGAAGACCGTGGAGTACGTCCCGGGCGAGGCCGGAACGGTTTTCCTGGACGTTCCCGAGGAGAGGCGGGACATCCCGTGCCTCGACGAGCCGAGGATCGCCACGCTCGTGGACGTGGGCAAGCGCGTGGAGCGCTACTTCGGCTCGCGACAGGACATCGAGTGGGCCTTCGCGCGCGGCGACGGCGAGTTGTTCGTCGTGCAGTCCCGCCCGGTCACCGGAATCGCGAAGCCGAAGGAAGAGAAGAAGCCGACCTCAGCGATGTCCCTCCTGATGAGCACCTTCGGCGCGGAAAAGAAGCAGTAGGTGGCCCTGAGCGACGACGACGTGCGGGAGATTCTCCGGCTCATCGACGAGTCGGACCTCGATGAGCTCCTGATCGAGACCGACGGCTTCAGGCTGCATGTGCTCCGCGGCGGTGCGGCGCCGGAGGCCATACACCAGTCGCCAGTCACCAGTCACCAGTCACCCAGCCCGAACGGCGCGACCATAGACGCGCCGATGCTGGGCACCTTCTACAGGGCCGAGGCCCCCGGGGCCGCGCCCTTCGTCGACGTTGGAGCGAAGGTCCAAGCGGACACGATCGTCTGCCTGATCGAAGTGATGAAGATGATGAACTCGATCCCCGCGGGCGTTGAGGGGACGATCGTCGAGGTGTGCGCGGACAACGCCGCGCTCGTGGAGTACGGCCAGCCGCTGTTCCGGGTCGAGCCGGCTTGATGGACATCTCGCGGGTGTTCATCGCCAACCGCGGCGAGATCGCCGTGCGCATCGTGCGCGCGTGCCGCGCACTCGGGCTCGAATGCGTGGTGGGCGCCTCGGAGGTGGACATGGACGGGCTCGCGGCCGAGCTGGCGGACCGCGCGGTATGCATAGGGCCGGCGCCGGCGAGCGACAGCTACCTGCGCCCGGAGCTGGTGGTGCAGGCGGCGCTCGGCACGGGATGCGATGCGATCCACGCCGGCTACGGCTTCCTCGCCGAGAACCCGCGCCTGCCCGTGCTCGCGCGCGAGCACGGCATCCGCTTCGTCGGCCCGCCGCCCGAGGCGATGGAATTGGCGGGAGACAAGCTGCGCGCGCGCGAGGTGGCGCTCGAGGCGGGGCTGCCGCTCGTGCCGGGCGGCGAGGTCGGCACCTTCATGGAGGCGGAGGCCTTCGCGGCGGAGTCCGGCTTCCCCGTCCTCCTGAAGGCCGCGGGCGGCGGTGGCGGCCGCGGCATCAAGCTCGCGCACGATCCGGACGAGCTGCAGCGTCTGTTCGGCGTGGCGGTGGCGGAGGCGCGCTCGGCGTTCGGCGACGAGCGGCTCTACGTGGAGCGGTACGTGGCCGACGCCCGGCACGTGGAGGTGCAGGTGGCGGCCGACGATCACGGCACGGTGCTGCATCTCGGCGAGCGCGACTGCTCGGTGCAGCGGCGCTACCAGAAGCTGATCGAGGAGGCGCCCGCGCCGTTCCTTCCGGCGCAGACGCGGGAGGCGCTCACCGCGGCGGGCGTGGCGTTCGCGCGCGCCATCGGCTACCGCAACCTCGGCACCGTCGAGTTCATCGTGGACGCCGCGACCGGCGGGTTCTTCTTCCTCGAGATGAACTGCCGCATCCAGGTGGAGCACCCGGTGACGGAGGCGGTGACGGGGCGTGACCTGGTGGCGGAGCAATTGCGGATCGCGGACGGCCAGGCGCTCTCGTTCTCGCAGGAAGAGGTGACGTTCGACGGCCACGCGGTGGAGTGCCGCCTCACCGCCGAGGACGTCTCCAACGGCTTCATGCCGAGCCCGGGCCGGCTCGCTCGCTTCGCGGTGCCGGAGCTGCCCGGCCTGCGGGTGGACACCCACTGCCGCGACGGCGCGCTGATCCCACCGCACTACGACTCGCTGATGGCCAAGCTGATCGGTCACGGAGCCGACCGCGACGAGGCGATCGAGATCGTTCACGAGGCGCTCGAGCGGCTCGAGGCCGACGGGGTGGACACCAACCGCGCCCTGCTCGCGGAGGTGCTCGGCCACCCCGACTTCGTCCACGGCCGCATCACTACGCACTGGTTGGAGGAGGCGATCGTATGAGCCAGATCATCGACATTGTCGACACCACGACGCGCGACGGCAACCAGAGCTTGTGGAGCGCCACTGGCCTCACCACGCCCGACGTGCTGTCGATCGCGCCCACCATGGAGCGCGTCGGCTTCCACGCGCTCGACTTCACCTCGAGCACGCACATGGCCGTGTCCGTGCGCTTCCACAAGGAGGATCCGTGGGAGCGCATCCGGCTCGTGAGCGCCGCGATGCCGAGCACGCTCCTCAACTTCATCACCACCGGCATGCGCTTCATCGCCTGGCAACCGTGCGATGAGGAGCTCATGAGGCTGTCCTTCCGCTGCGTGGTGCGCAACGGCATCCGCCGCTTCCAGATCGCCGAGCCGTCGAACAACCCGGACGCGCTGCGCCGTCTCGCGCGGATGGCGAAGGAGGAGGGCGTGGAGGAGGTGGTGGTGGGCCTCACGTACTCGATCAGCCCGGTGCACACGCACGAGTACTACGCCGAGCGTGCCGCCGCGATGGCCGACTGCGAGCACATGGACCGTCTCTACCTGAAGGACCCGGGCGGGCTGCTCACGGTGGATGCCGTCCGGGAGCTTGCGCCGGCCCTGCGCGCCGCGGCGGGCGAGCGCACGCTCGAGCTGCACAGCCACTGCACGATCGGCCTCGCGCCGCTCGTATACATAGAGGGTCTTCGCTCCGGCTACCAGGTGCTGCACACGGCCTGCGGGCCCCTCGGCAACGGCACCTCGCAGCCCACCGCCGAGTCGACCATCCGCAACCTCGAGGCCGAGGGCTACTCGCACCGGCTGGACATGAATGCGCTCGCGGTCGTGTCCGATCATTTCCGGGAGCTCGCCCGCGAGAAGGCACTGCCGCCCGGCCAGCCGCTCGAGTACGACGCTGCCTACTACCACCATCAGCTGCCGGGCGGGATGGTCACCACCACGCGTCGGATGCTCGAGGAGCTCGGCAAGGGCGAGCTCTTCGACCAGGTGCTCGAGGAAGTCACGCGCGTGCGCGCGGAGATGGGCTACCCGATCCTCGTCACCCCGGTGTCGCAGTTCGTGGCCAGCCAGGCGGCGCGGAACGTGATCGACGGCGAGCGCTGGCGGAGCGTGTCCGACGAGACGGTGCGCTACTTCCTCGGCCACTACGGCGAGCCCGCTGCGCCGGTGGATCCGGAGATCGCGGACAGGGTCCTGGCGCGCCCGCAGGCTGAGAAGCTGCGCCATGTTGAGCCAGTGTCGCTCGACGGCGCGCGCGAGCGGTTCGGCTCGCGCATCTCGGACGAGGAGCTGCTGCTGCGCCTGACCATGCCGGAGGAGCAGGTGGACGCGATGGTGGCGTCGCCGCCCGCCACCGAGCGGGCGCCGTCCATGGCGCGGCCTGGCCGCGACCCACTCGTGCGCCTGCTGCGCGAGGTGGAGCGGCGGAAGTCGATCAGCTACATGCGGCTCGAGAAGGGCGACGACGTGGTGGTGTGGCGCCGTGCGTCTTGACGATGTCCGCGGCTTCGTGTTCGACGTGGATGGCACGCTCGTCCACCGCGCCGGCGACACGGCGCACGTGGTGCCGGGCGCCCGGGAGCTGCTCGAGCGGATCAAGGAGTCGGGCCGCCCTTTCGCCGTGTTCACCAACGGCAGCCATGTGCCGCCGACGGTGTTCGCCAAGGGCCTGCGCGACGTTGGCCTGCCGGTGGAGGACGAGCAGATGCTCACCCCGCTGTGCAGCGTGCAGGCGTACCTCGACCGCGGCCGGCGCGACGCGGTGGTGCTGCCGTTCGTCACCGATTCCGCTCGGCGCTACCTGCTGGACTGCGGCCTCAACCTCGTCGGCCCCGAGGAGGCCGACCGGGCCGACGTGGTGTTCGTGGCCCACATCGACCACGCCGACCTTCCTGAGCTTGAGCAGGCTGCTCGCGCTGTGATTGCCGGCGCGCGGCTGCTCACCGGCAGCTATGTGTCCGCGTACGCGGGCGCCAACGGACCGATCCTGAGCCGCGGCGCGATGGTCACCGCGGCGATCGCGAAGGCGTCGAGCGCGCGCCCCACCATCGTCGGCAAGCCCTCGAAGGCGGCGGTGCGCGAGATCCACAAGCGCCTGGCCGTGCCCACCGAGGAGATCGCCGTGGTGGGCGACGATCTCTTCATGGATGTCGCCCTCGGCCACCTCGGCGGCTCTCGAACCGTCCTGGTGCGCAGCGGCATCAGCGCGGACATCGACCTGAGCAAGGTGCCCGAGAAGCGCCGCCCGCACGCGACGGTTGCGGATACGTCCGAGCTCCTGGGATGGTTGTAGGGATGGAACTGAGGCTCGAAGTGATCGTCGTGCCGGTTGCGGACCTCGACCGCGCGAAGGCGTTCTACTCGGAGAAGCTCGGCTTCAACGTCGACGTCGACAGGCAGGTGACCGAGGACTACCGCGTGGTCCAGCTCACGCCGCCCGGCTCGGCGTGCTCGATCGTGATCCAGTCCCGTGGCGGCGCCGGGGCGCAATCCGCGAGCCCGATCAAGGGGCTACAGCTCGTCACCCACGACCTGCGGGCCACGCGCGCCGAGCTGGTGGGGCGCGGCGCCGAGCTCGGCGAGATCCAGGTGTTCGAGGGCAGCGGCCCGCGGGACGCTCGGGACGATGACGAGCTCGACTTCGCCGGCTTCGTCTTCTTCGAGGACCCGGACGGCAACGGCTGGGCGATCCAGCAGATGCCGCGCGGGCGCGGCGGCTAGACCCGGCCCACCGGCTGCTTGGGCGTGACGGCCACGACCTCGCGCAGCGCCTGCTCCACGAGCTCGCGCGCCTTGCGCTCCTGCTCGAGGTTCTCCCGGAGCAGCGCCACGGCGTCATCCTTGCCCATCGCCTCGGCGTTGATGATCAGGTTCTCGTAGACCGCGATCTCGTGGTGCTCCGTCTCGTTGGCGGACTGGAGGATGATCGCGTCGGAGAAGGACTCGTCGGACTTCTTGATGCTCGACTTGCCCTCCTTCTCGAGGGCCTGGATGATGGGCGAAGGGGAGTCGTCCGCTTCCCAGCCGAAGGTCTCGAACACGCGCTCCACGTTCTTCACGTGCTGCTCGGTCTCCCGCCGGTGCTCCTGAAAGAGCTTCTTCAGCTTCTCGTCCTGTGAGGCCTCGATCAGGTCATCCAGCATTTCGAGCACCGTGTGCTCCATCTTGAGTGCGGCGCCGAGCTGGAAGTTGAACGCTTCCTCCGGAGTGTTGAGCCGCTCGAACATTGGGGTCCTTCCGTCTGGTCCCCGGCGGCTACCCGGCGGACAACGCCCGAAACTATGGCTTGGTGAGATACGCGGACGTGATCCCGCCGTCCACGTTGAACTCGGTGCCCGTCACCCAGTCGCTCTCGTCACTCGCGAGATATACCGCGGCGTTGGCGATGTCCGCCGGTTCGCCGAAGCGCCCGGCCGGGATGTGGTTGAGGCGGGCCTCGCGCTTCTCCTCGTCGGCGATGAGGTACTCGAGCAGCGGCGTGCGGATCGGACCCGGGCAGATGGCGTTCGCGCGGATGCCCTTACGCGCGTACTCCACCGCGATCTCACGCGTCATCGAGAGCACGCCGCCCTTGCTCGCCGTGTAGGCGATCTGCGGCGACGCCGCGCCCATGAGCGCCACGAACGACGCGATGTTGATGATCGAGCCGTTTCCGTCCGTGTCGAGCATCAGCGGGATCGCGTGGCGGCAGCAGAGGAACACGCCGGTGAGGTTGATCGCGATCACGCGGTCCCACACGTCGAGTGGAGTGACCGTCGGGCCCTCGTCCCGCGGGTCCATGATCCCCGCGTTGTGCACGCTCACGTCGAGCCGGCCATGCGCCTCGCGTACCGAGTCGAAGAGGCTCTTCACCGACGCGTCGTCCGACACGTCGCCGGGAAGAAACCGAGTGCCGCCCCCTATTTCCGAGGCGGTCTTCTCCCCGGCCTCGGCGTCGATGTCGTTGATCACGATCGTCGCGCCCTCGCGCGCGAAGAGAAGCGCCATCTCACGGCCGAGTCCCGATCCGGCACCGGTGATCAGCGCCACCTTGTTCGCGAGTCGGTCGGCCATGCCGGGCGCACTCTATGCGACGGGGCGGGCGCTCACACGCGCCCGCCCCGCTGTTGATCCCTCAGATGATCGGCACGCCGGACGGCGGCGAGGGCGGCGCGGGTGCCGCCCCGAAGCGGAACTGCCGCTTCGCGCCGAGCGCTCCGGGCTTCACGAACCGCGGGCGGGGGAGGAGGCCCTTGCGGTTCACGAGCGTGTCGAGTCGGTTGCCGAGCCTGCTGAGCAGTTTGTTGGCCTGCGTCTGCGTGAGGTCGCCGTTCTTCACCGCGTTGTCGATGTCCGTCTTCACCGCGTTCTGGATTGCCGTCTTCAGGCCGTCGACCGACTTCTTCTGCTCGCCCGCGATGTCGGCGAGCGACTTGCCGGACATGACCTTGTTCATGAGCTGCCGATCGCTCAGCCCGAGGTACTTCGCCGCGGCGTCGATCCCGCCCTTGAGCGGTCCTGCCGCATGGAAGAAGAAGCCGGGCCCGGGCCCAACGCCGATCGGGCCCATGCCCTTGCGGTTTACGAGTGTGTCGAGCCGCGTGGCGAGGCCGTTCAGGATCTTGCTCTCCTGCGTCTGCGTGAGCTTGCCGGCCTTCACCGCCTGGTCGAGATCCGACTTCACGGACGCCGTGATCGCGCTCTTCAGCCCGTCCACCGACTTGTTCTGCTCACCCGCCACGTCGGCCAGCGACTTGCCGGACCTGAGCTTCTGGACGAGCTGCTGGTTGGTGAGACCGAGGTACTTCGCCGCGCCGTCGAGGCCGTCCATCACGGGACCCATGACGCGCCGGCCGAACATGAAGCCCGGCCCCGGGCCTGCCGTCGCGATTCCCGGCCCGAACATGGGCGGCCCGCCACCCTGCGCGACCTTCTTCTTGATCGCGTCCGCCTGAGCCTGCGTGAGGCGGCCCGCCTTCACGGCAGCCTGGAGCCGATCGTCGAACGCGCCCTTGAGCGCGTTGTCGAGCTGCTGCGGTGTGACGTTCAGCCGCTTGGCCACGTCGCCCAGGAAGGCCTGACGCGGATTGTCGTTCGCCTTGGTCACGGCATACGCCGCACCGCCGCCGCCCAAGACCACGAGTCCGGTGGCCCCAATGGCCAGCTTTCGCCTCATGCTGCGTTCCACAACCAGCTCCTTCGTCGGGACCCTTCCGCGCACGACAATCTCTCAGGCGCCGCTCAACACCCTGTAAGACCAACCGAAAAATGCCGTAAGAAAGGGGTGGCTACGCGCCCGACTCGTCGAGCGCAAGGCGCGCCGGGGCGAGCTCTTCCCGCGCGCCCGCGCGATACCGCTCGAACGCGAGCACCGCGGAATACACGCCAACCGCGTACGCCCAGCCCAGCACGACGTCGAACACGTAGTGCTCGCCGGTGTACACCAGCGTGAAACCCATCGCGAGCGGATAGCAGACCAGCAGCGCCCGCGCCCAGCGCGGAACGCGCGACCAGAAGAACAGCACTACGAGCAGCGTGTAGGCCGCGTGCAGCGATGGGATCGCAGCCACCTCGTTCACGTAGCGGTTGCTCGTCTCGAACAGGGCGGCCGCCGGATACACGCCCACGTGCTGCCACATGTAGCCGATCGTCCGCGTGATGTACGGGAGATGGCCCTCCTGAGAGGCGAGCCACGGCGGCGTGCCCGGGAAGAGGATGTAGGTGGCGAAGCCCGCGGCGGCTATGCACATCACCATCGCCCGCCAGCGCCTGAACAGCGGATAGCGGTAGCGCCACAGGAACGCCGCCACGAGCAGACTGACGAAGAAGTGCGACAGGTAGACGAAGAAGGTCACGTAGTCGTACCAGTGGGCCACGTTCGCGTCGAAGAGCCGGTCCTGCAGGAAGTTGGTGGGGAGCGTGTGCCCGAAGAGCGCGCGGTCGAAGTCGATGCCCGTGCTGGTGTGGGGCGCGAGCCCGGTGTTGTCCGCCACCCCGCGCGCGAGGTCATATGCGAGCAGGAACGCGGCGAAGGGCAGCCAGTCGAACACCACGCCGCGCGCCCAGCGCTTGACGTCCGTGAGCGAGAGCGCGAGCAGGCCGAGAAGAAGCCAGACGAAGAGCCAGTCGTAGCTCAGCTCGAGCCCCTCGAACACGATGGCCGCCACGGTGGCGCCGATGAAGAGGGCCACCGCAAGCAGCGTCATAAGACGTACGCGCCTGCCGGCGAAGTCCATGCGTCGATCTTAAGGGGCACCGTCCCGGCCGTTGTCTAGGGTTCCGGCGATGGAGAGGTCACCAGCACAGGTCGACAGGGCCCAAACGGCCCAGCGGATGCTCGGATGGATCATGGTCCTCGGCGCAGCCCTCCAGTTCTTCCTTGCCGGATTGGCTGTGTTCCACGGCAAGGTCGGCCCCGGCGACAAGCTGTTCAAGTCCGGCTCATTCGATGTCCACAAGGGCGTGGGCGACGCTCTCGTGCTCGTCGCATTCGCCCTCCTCGTGCTCGCGATCGTCAACCGCGAGCAGGTGCGGCTCTGCGCGATTCTCTTCGTCCTGATGGTCATTCAGTTCATCCTCGCCGGAGTGGGCGAAAGCGTGCCCGCGCTGGGCGCGCTCCATCCGCTCAACGGAGTCGCGATCATCGCCCTCGCGCACTTCGTCGCGCGGGGGCCGGGCGGCCGCGCCGGCAGGCACGCGGAGTCCGAGCCGGCACCGCCCCCGCCGGCCTCCACGCAGCCCGCGCGCAGCTAACCTCCTGCGGGTGACCTACTTCCGCGCGGTTCGCCTCTACTCGGCGTTCGAGTCACTGATCTTCACCGCGCTGCTCGTCACCTGGATAGGCGGCATGTCGGCGCACGCGCAGCTCGTGCTCGGCTGGATTCACGGCATCGGCTGGACGTGCCTGTGCGCGGCCGTCGCGATCGGCTGCCGCCGCGGGATGTTCCCCTGGTGGCTGCTCGCGGCCACCGTCTCTCCGATCGGCCCGATCGGCAGCAGCATCGGCATCGAGATCCTGAACCGTGAGCGGATGAGTTCACCCGCCTCCGGGTAGGGTGCTCGCAGTGTTCCCGCTCAACCTTCCGAACGTCCTCACGGTCATCCGGATCCTGCTCGTGCCTGTGCTGGTGGTGGCCCTGCTCGTGAACACGGCGCACGGCTCGGTGGTGGCGGCGATCGTGTTCGCGGTGGCCGCGTTCACGGACGGCCTCGATGGCTACATCGCGCGCTCCCGCCAGAGCATCACCACGTTCGGGAAGGTGATGGACCCGGTGGCCGACAAGCTCCTGATCGCCGCCGCGCTCATCTCGCTCGTGAGCCTGAACCGCGTGGCGGCCTGGATCGCGATGGTGATCATCGCGCGCGAGTTCGCGGTGTCCGGGCTGCGCATCGCTGCAGGTCAGCAGGGCGTGGTGATCCCGGCCAGCTTCCTCGGGAAGATCAAGACCATCGTGCAGGTGGCGGCGGTGCTGGCGCTGATCGCGGTGGACCACACGAGCGAGGCGTGGGTGCAGGTGCTGGTCTACAGCGCGGTGGTGATCACCGTGGTATCGGGCGTGGACTACTTCCTCAACGTCCGCCGCCGGATCGAGGAAGCTCGCACCACCTGACGGCTAGGCCGTCACGCCGCCGTACGGCGCCGGCACCGGGAAGCCGTCGCGGCACAGCTCCTGGATCAGCTCGAGCCGGGTGGTCCCGCGCACGTACAGCGCCCGCTCGAGCGTGTGGCTGTACACGTCGAGCAGCGCGAAGAAGATGTCGACCGTGCTCACGAGCTGCGCGCGCCGCTCGGCCGCCAGCTGCAAGGCGCGTGCTTCCACCTGGTCCACGATCGCGCCCGGCTGATCGCGCCGCTGGCCCAGCCGCACCGCGCGTGGAGTGGCGGGGGACTCGATCGGCGCCTCGCTCACACCGAGCCCCTGCATCGCCATGCCAACCTGGCCGTGCAAGCGCAGCAGGCGCACCCAGCGCTCGGCCTCGTCTTCCTTATTCGCCGCGAACGGGATGGCCGTGCGTGCCAGCCCCAGGACGATCGCGGCATCCTGCGAGAGGCGGGTTGTCGTAGAGGGCATGTGTGCCACCTCCTTGGGGGAAGGGGTCGGTGCCCGCGCGGGCTTACTGAAAGCCGCGGAGCCAACGTCCACGGATGTTCGATCAAGAAGCGGCGGCTACGGACGGTGCAGCCAGTCGCGCATCGTCATGTGCGCGGCGGCCGGTTCCTCGGACCGCAGCTCGCGGTCGAGCTCGCCGATGAGCCCGTAGCGCTCGGCCACCACGTTGTGCTGGTGGATCGTCTCGAGGTTCTCCTGGCGGGCGAAGACGAAGGCGTCGTCGCCAAAGCCGCGGAACTCCTCCACCGCCATGCGGATCATCTCGCGCACGCAGTCCTCCACGAAGCGCGGGCGCCGGTGCGCCTTCTCGACCACCTCCACCTCGTCCGGCCGCTTCATCAGCTCGTAGATCTCAGAGCTCATCGACTCCTCCACGATCTGGAGCAGGCGCGTGGCCTCGATCGACTCGCTGCAGGCCTCCGGGCAGCCCACGTACAACGTTCCGAGCCCGCGCTGGTTGTGGGTGGCCACCGGCACGTGCTCGAACACGCGCTCGATCTCGTCATCCGTGAAGCCATCGGCGGCCAGCCGCTCGCTCGCGCGCCCCATCACGAGCTCCTGCGCGCAGGGGCACGCGGTCATGCCCTGAGCCTGCACGCCGATGAGGCGGCGCGTTCCGGCCTCCGACGCAACTGCCGTGCCGAGCATTGTGTAGATCTCCTGCGTACGCGCACCGGACACGGGCGCCGGCTTGTACTCGGGGTAGCGCGCCCTGATCGACACCTCCGCACGCGCGGCACCTTGGCGCTCACGCACTCGCTCGGCGATGTGGGAGGCGAGCGTCTCGGCCTTGAACGCCTCGCCGAGCACCACCTCGTCAATTGCCTCGTTGGCGGTCTCCTCGAAGCGAGACATGTGCGCGCCCTTCTGGTGCGGACCGAGATCGACAAAGCACTCGAGTTCCGCGTAATAGAGCTGTTCATCGCCGTCTGAGCGGATGCGCACGACCTTCTCGACGCCGGTCACGCCCACCCGCGAAAGTGAGACGTGGGCGGTCGGCCTCCGCGCTTGGACGTCCTCCAGAGGGAGGCTTGTGCTGCGATTCAGATCGCTCATTGGCAGGCCCCAAGATAGTCGCACGGAGGTGGTGGCAATCCGCGCAATCGGAGGTATAGTGGCCGAAAGGCTCGATGCACGGGGTTTACGCACCCCCTAGGACAACTGGCTCGGCCAATCGCGGCGGACGTCGCGCATTCACAACAGAAGAACCGTCGCGGGCTTGATTGGGAGGTCATGCCCTCCGACCCCACTGCCAACGCACCTGAGGAGAGAGGGTTTGAGCGCAAAGGAAGAGGTGGCTCTCGAGGCGGCGGAAGTAGATGCGCCATTCGCCGACATCGAAGAGCTTGGTGCGCTCGTCGCGGAGGGACGTGAGCGCGGTTACCTGACGTTCGAGGAGATCGCGGCCTGCCTCGAGGAGGTGGAGGTGACGAAGGAGCAGCTGCAGGAGCTCCATTCGCATCTCGAGGAGCACGGGGTGGAGGTGCTGAACCAGGACGGCAAGCCGATGGCGGCGGCCGACCCGGGCGCGGCGGTGGACAAGGATCCCTCGGCGCCGAAGAAGGTGGAGATCGATCTCACCGTCGAGCCGAGCCTCGACTCGCTGCGGCTCTACCTGCGCTCGATCGGGCGCGTGGGCCTGCTCACCGCCGAGGAGGAGGTGCAGCTCGCGAAGCGCATCGAGCGCGGGGACATGGCCGCCAAGCAGCACATGATCGAGGCCAACCTGCGGCTCGTGGTGTCGATCGCCAAGGGCTACCTGGGGCGCGGCCTCACCTTCCTCGACCTGATTCAGGAGGGCTCACTCGGACTCATCCGCGCCGTGGAGAAGTTCGACTACCGCCGCGGCTACAAGTTCTCCACCTACGCCACTTGGTGGATCCGCCAGGCGGTCACTCGCGCGATCGCCGACAAGGCGCGCACCATCCGCATCCCCGTGCACATGGTCGAGAAGCTCAACAAGGTGGTGCACGTGGAGCGCCAGCTCGTGCAGGACCTCGGCCGCGAGCCCACGCCTGAGGAGATCGCGAACGAGCTCGAGTGCACGTCGCGCGAGGTGAAGGACATCCTGCGCATGTCGCAGCTCCCGGTTTCGCTCGAGAAGCCCATCGGCGAGGAGGAGGACTCCGAGCTCGGCGACTTCGTGCAGGACGACACCGCGGAGTCACCCTTCGAGCTGGCCGTGGAGAACCTGCGCCGCGAGAACGTGCGCAAGGCCCTCGACGCGCTGCCGGCGCGCGAGCGTGAGGTGATCGAGATGCGCTTCGGCCTGAAGGGCCACCAGGCGCGCACGCTCGAGGAGGTTGGGCGCGCCTTCGGGGTGACCCGCGAGCGCATCCGCCAGATCGAGAACAACACGCTCAAGAAGCTCGAGAACCTCCCCGAGGCGCAGCGTCTCAAGGACGCCTCGGTCTAGTGTCCTGAGTCAGAACACCGCTCTCTACAATCCAGGGTCGCTCGGGGGGATGTCCGAGTGGTTAAAGGAGACGGGCTGTAAACCCGTTGGCTTAGCCTACGCAGGTTCGAATCCTGCTCCCCCCACTACGTTCGCGCGATCCGCAGCCGCCCGAGGACCGCTAGCCCGGGATACGGTCGAATTGCTTCACGTGCTCGAAGTGTGGCGCCCACGGCTGCGCTGAGGCCGTCCAGATCTCGGCGCTCGGCTCGAACCAAGACGTGTCGTCGATCGTCCCCGCCTTCAGCCAGGCCATCTCGGGCATCGACTCGATCACGCTGAAGAGGGGCGATCCGCAGGCTGAGCAGAAGCGCCGGTCGGTCGTGCTCTGGTATCCCTCGCTGGGGGTCTTGAACGAGGCCAGGGTGGCGCCCTCAACGGTGAGTGCCTTGGCCGGCACGCCGACGATCACCGAGAACGCCGTGGCGGTCTGGCGCTGGCAGTTGGAGCAGTAGCAGACCGCTTGCCAGACCGGCTCGGCGTCGACGCTATAGGTCACGCCGCCGCACAGGCACCGACCGGTGATGGGTCTCGGCACGTCCGCCACGCCCGGACTCTACCGCCACGCGCCGGAGGGCTCCCCGCGGGCGACCTCGGTCAGCCACTGCGACACCGCCGCCGCCACGGCCTCGGAGTTCCTCAGCGAGTGATCGCCCGGCACGTGCACCACCTGGCGATTCGGGCCGTCCGGCGGCATGCCGAACGGATCGCGCTCGCCCTGCACCACCAGCGTGGGCACCTTCACGGCGTCGAGCTCGGGTAGGCGGGACTTCGACGGGTCGTCGCCCTTGCCCGGCGGATGGACCGGGAACGCGAGGCAGAGCACGGCCAGCGGCTCGACGTCGGCGGCGGTGCGGCACGCCACGCGCGCTCCGGCCGAGCGGCCGCCGACGATCAGGGAAAGGCTGCGCAGCTCCTTCTCGCGGAGCTGCCCCACCACCGCGAGCCACGCCGCGTCGAGCTGCCGCGCCGGCGCGGGGCTGCGGCGTCCAGCCACTCGATAGGGCTGCTCAACCAGTGCGACGCTCAGCCCGTGCTCGCGCGCAACGGTGGCGGCCGCGACCAGATCCGGAGCGGCCACGCCTCCGCCGGCGCCGTGCCCGAGCACGAGTGCCGCCACCGGTCGCTTCACCCGCTGGAGATGCACCCGGGCGGGACCGTGGGGGGTGTCGAGCTCGAGCGCGGCCACGTGCAGATACTCGCAACGACGAGGGGCCCGGCGCGAACCGGGCCCCTCGCTCCAGCTACCTCAGCGCAAACGCGCGTGGCTAGCCGACGATCACCTTCGCCTGCATCCAGGGATGGATGGCGCACAGGAAGTAGAGCGTGGTGCCCTTCTTCGCGGTCACCTTCAGGCTGATCGACTCGCCCTTCTTGCCAGCGCCGGTCACGCCGGAGTCACCGGGGCGGTCGACGTTCGGCGGGGTGTTCGTTCCCACGCCGTTCTCGACGTACTGGAACTTCGGCGGCGAGTTCTGGTTGTTCGGATCGGCGCCGTGCTCCTGAGCGATCTTTGCGCAGATCCTGCAGTTGAACGTCTGAGCCGCGTTCCGCGGCAGCTGGTTCTTCTTCACCACCGAGAACGTGTGCGGGCCTTCGGTGGCCACGGTGTTCACGATGCGGAGCGTGCCGCCGGAGCGCACGTGGTAGACGTCCTTGTTCCAGCGCAGCCCGTCCTGGATGAAGCGGTTGGGCTTCATCACCAGCTTCTGGCTGACCTTGATGGTCGCCTTCGTGGGAGCCGAGCCGCCCTTGGCGGCCACGGCTACGCCGCTGACGCCCAGAGCCACGCTCAGCGTGACCGCACCTGCGATGAGCTTGTTCCTACTCATGTACTTCCTTTCTGCGCCGGAACCCTCTGGCGCGGTTGGCCTCTCTCTGCTTCCCCCTGAGGGGGGAAGTCCTGTCACCGCCGCGGCAGCCTCAGCGGCACGCTCGTGATCACGGGCGTCCAGCCGTCGGGCAGCGTGAGCGCCACTCGTGCGCGCGCGCCACGGGGTGCGCGGAAGACGGTGCTTCCTCGCGAGTCGAGCCTGCGGCGGCTCTGCGGCCACCAGCCGAAGCGCTCGCGAAGGTCCAGCTGCAGCACAACGATCGCGTGCGGCTCCGGCGGCACCGTCCGCACCCGCAGCAGATCGCCGCGCCCGCGACGGGCGCGCGACGCGTGCAGCACCAGCTTGCGGTCGATCACGAGCACCTTGACCTCGGGGCTCGTGCCGCTCGCACCCACCGCTCGGTACGTCATCGTGGCGGTGGCGGGCAGGCTCACGTGGAAGGCGCCGGAGCCGTCCGCCGCGGCGGTGGCCACGCCGGCGTAGCCGGAGCCGCTGTCGGCCTGGATCTCCACGCTGCTCGTTCCTGCCGGTGCCCGCCCGTCGAGCGTCACCTGGCTGCCGCGACCCACCGGATCGCTCGGACCCTCCAGGAGCAGTCCGTACACATCCACCTCGCCGGTCATGAACGGGTGGATCTGGCAGTAGTACGAGTACGTGCCCGCTGCCGGGAAGCTGTGTGAGTAGCTCCCGCTCACGTTGATGGGCCCGGAGGCGAAGGACGCGTCGCGAGCCGTGACGGTGTGCTGGCGCAGGCTCTGGTTGTTCCAGGTGACCGTGTCGCCGGACAGCACGGAAACCTTGTTCAACCCGAACGCGCTGTTCTGTATCCCGATGTCCTGCACGTCGGCGGCAGCGGTGGAGGGCAGCGCCAGGGCGGCTACGGCACCCGCGGCCGCGAGCACGCGAACGATCATCGGCTCACCCGGTAGAGGCCGATCATCCCCTGCATCATGTGGCTCTCCACGTGGCAGTGGTAGAGCCAGGTGCCCGGGTTGTCCTCCACCCAGTGCACCCGGAAGCTCTCGGCAGGACCGATCGTCTTCGTGTCCTGCGGCACCCCGCCTGGCCCCACCCAGCGGTGGCCGTGCACGTGGAAGGTGTGGAAGTCGTCACCCAGGGTGAGCACGTCCCACTGCACGAGCTGCCCCACCTTGGATCTGAAGATCGGCGTGTTGCCCACGAAGGCGCGCCCGTCGATCGTCATGAAGCCGTGGAGCATGTTGAAGTAGACGAGGAACTCGCGGTCGGGGCGCCGCTCGTGCCTGCCGAGGATCGACAGCGCGCCGTACATGCCGCCGGCGATCGAATCCTGCATCGACATCGAGTGGTCGTGGTAGGGCCAGACACCCGCGGAGTCGCTCACGGCCCGGAGCCGGTAGGTCCACGTCTGGCCCACCTTCACGTCGGCATCGCGCCCCGAGAACCCCGGGACATACGCGCCGTCGGAGCTCGGCCGGTAGAACACGCCGTGGAAGTGCATCGAGTGCGGGTCGTGCCGCAGCGTGTCCATGTTCTTGAAGTGGACGAGGATGCGGTCTCCCACGCGGGCGTGTAGAAGGGGACCCGGGATGAGGCCGCCGTCGGTGACCGAGCGCGGGTTGTTGGCGAGCGCCTTGCGCCAGTGCGGGGAGTAGCGGCGGTAGACCACGGTGGGGAACACGGTGTCCGCCGGGGAATAGGTCATTCCCGACATCGCGTCCTTCTCGTTCGGGACGACGTTCCAGTTCGTGGGGACGGCCGCCACCCAGTACACGCGCGTGGCGGCATGGGCGCTTGCGCTGAAAGCGAGCACCACGAAGGCCGCTGCCGCGGCGAGCATGCTTACGGACCGACTGCGAGTCATCAGGGCCACCGGCAAGATATGGGCCGGGCTTGGGAACGGCGGTACGGCTAACCCCCGATCGGGTTAAAGGGTGCGGGCGTTATTGCGCCAGCTATTTGGCGGCGGCCTTCTCGAGCCGGCCGGCCAGCGCTCCCATGCCCGCCTCGGCCGCCGCCTTCGCCGCCCGCGCGTAGTCGGTGTCCTTGTCCCTGGGACGCTTCACCTTGACGCTGCGCAGCGTGGCCAGGTCCTTGAACATGCGCAGCTCGTCCGCGCTGTCGCGAAGCGCGCCGGACAGTCGCGCCGGGCGCTCGCGCACGGCGTTCTCGATCGCTCCCTCGAGCGAGCCATTGCGCCGGAGCACCTCGGCCGCGGTCTTCTCACCCACGCCCTTCGCTCCCGGGATGCCGTCGGAAGGGTCCCCGCGTAACGCGATGAAGTCGGGCACGAGCTCGGGCGGCACGCCGTAGCGGCGCTTCACCTCGGCGGCGTCCACCAGCTCGCCGCCCTTCACGCCGGTCTTGAGGTAGAGCACCTTCACGCGATCGGTCACGCACTGGAACATGTCCCGGTCGCCCGTGAGGATGAGGGCGGTGCCGCCCGCCTCCTCCTCGGCCACAGCGAGGGAGCCCATCACGTCGTCGGCCTCGTGGTCCTCAGAGATCGCGGAGGTCCAGCCGAATGCGGAGAAGAACTCCGGCGCGGCGTCGAACTGCGGTCCGAGCTCGTCGGGCACCGGCGGCCGCTTGGCGTGGTAGGGCGCGTACAGCTCCACGCGGTACTCGGCAGCGTCAGGACCGAAACAGAGCACCACCGCGCGCGGGTTGTGCTCGTCCACCTCGCGCAGGATGAGATTGGCGGTGCCGAGCAGTGCGTTGACCGAGGTGCCGGCGCTGCCCTTGATCGATTTCGGCAGCGCGAAGAAGGCCCTGTAGAGCAGGGACGGAGCGTCGACGATCAGGAGGGGCCGCGAGCCGGGCACGGCCGGAGCGTATCCTTCGCAGGCCGTGCAGGTCTTTGGGGACACGATCCGCTTCGGAGTTCACGCCGGCCCTCAGAACGCGACCTTCGACCAGCTGCTCGAGATGTGGCAGCGGGCCGAGGAGCTCGACTACGACTGGGTGTCGGTGTTCGACCACTTCATGCCGATCTTCGGCGACCCGGACGGTGGCTGCTTCGAGGGTGTGACGCTGATGGCGGCGCTGGCCGCGCACACGAGCAGGATCCGCGTGGGCATGCTCGTCACGGGCGTGACCTACCGGCATCCTGCGGTCGCCGCCAACATGGCGGCCACGATCGACCACATCTCGCACGGCCGCTGCGAGTACGGAGTGGGCGCAGCCTGGTTCGAGAAGGAGCACGACCAGTACGGCATCCCGTTCCCGCGCATCGGCGTGCGTATGGACATGCTCGACGAGGCCTGCCGCGTGATGCGCGGCCTCTGGTCGAAGGACCACCAGTTCAGCTTCGAGGGCAAGCACTACCAGCTCAAGGACGCGCAGATGGATCCCAAGCCGGTGCAGGAGCACCTGCCGCTCGTGATCGGCGGCTCGGGCGAAAAGCGCACCCTGCGGATCGTTGCCGAGCACGGCGATATCTGGAACACCTTCTTCGGCGACATGGACGTGTTCAAGCACAAGCTCGACGTGCTGGCGCAGCACTGCGCGGACGTGGGCCGAGACCCGGCCGACATCCGCAAGTCGATCACCCTCCGCGCCATGCTCGCCGAGGACGCCGCGGGCGTGGAGGAGCGCCGCCGCGAGCTCGAGGCGGCGGGGCCGTCGCGCTTCTCGTGGTTCGTCGGCACGCCGGACGAGCTGGTGGAGAAGATGATCCCGTGGGCGCAGGTCGGCGGGTCACCGGACTTCCTGCTCGGCGCGGCTGCGCCGTTCGACTGGCAGACAATGGAGCTGCTGGCGAAGCAGGTGGCCCCGGCGCTCCGCGCCGAAGTGGCCGCCTGACCCGACGGCTACTGCACCTTCGTCGTCACCGGCTCCTTGTGCTTCTCGCCGCCGTTCTGCGCCTGCGCGGCCGACTGCTCGCCCTTCACCTCGTCGGGCTGCTCGGCGATCATCGGACCGTCGCCTGACGGATCCGGAATCCCCTCCTCAAGCCACTCGTAGCGTCCGTCGAGCACGCCCATTGCTGCCTTGTAGTTGTGCCCGTCGTCGTTCGCCCACAGGGCGTGGAAGAGGCCGTCGATGCGCCGCTGCGCCTGCGTGCAGAACAGCTCGGCAAGCTCGAAGGCGCTCTCGCCGCGCTCCGGGTGCTCCGCCTTGATCGTGTTCGCGTAGACCACCGCGGAGGCCATGGCGAACAGCTCGGCGCCGATGTCCACGATGCGGCCGAGCAGCGCCTGCTTCTTCTCGAGCCCGGCCTGGTAGCGGCCGATCGCGTAGAAGGTGGAGCGGGCGAGCTTGCGCGCGCCCCGCTCCACAAAGCGCAGCTGCGGAGCGAGCGAGCCGAACTCTGAGTACGAGCCCGGGCGCTGGCCGTCGCCGACCACGAGGGACGGGAGCCACTTGGCGTAGAACGCGCCGGCCTGCATCGCGGCCTTGGCCTTGTCGCCCGCGGCAACCTTCGGGTCGAGGATGTCCCCGGCCACCGACAGGTGCTGGTCCACCGCCTCGCGCGCGATGAAGAGGTGCATGATCTCCGTGGAGCCCTCGAAGATGCGGTTGATGCGCATGTCGCGCAGCGCCTGCTCCACGGGCACCGGCTTCTCGCCGCGCGCCTTCAGCGACTCGGCGGTCTCGTAGCCGCGGCCGCCGCGGATCTGCATCAGGTCGTCGAGGATCTTCCAGCCCATCTCCGATGCGTAGAGCTTCGCGAGCGCGGCCTCGATGCGAATGTCCTGGCGCTTGTCGTCGGCCAGGCGGGAGGCCACGTCCAGCATCGCCTCGAGGCCGAACGCGCTGCCGGCGATGAAGGCGATCTTCTGCGCCACGGCGTCGTGCTTGCCCACCGGCTGGCCCCACTGCACGCGCTCGCGCGCGAACTCGCGGGCCACCTTGGTGGACCACTTGCCGGCGGCCACGCAGATCGCGGGCAGCGCGAGGCGGCCGGTGTTCAGCGTGGAGAGCGCGATCTTCAGGCCTTCGCCCTCCTTGCCGATCAGGTTCTCCTTCGGCACGAACACGTTCTCGAGCAGCGTGACCGAGTTCTCGATGCCCTTGAGCCCCATGAACTTGTTGCGGTGCTCGACCGTGACGCCGTCCGAGTGGTAATCGAGCACGAACGCCGAGATGCCACCGCGCGAGTTCTCGCTCTTCGGCACCTTCGCCATCACCACGACGATGTCGGCCACCGCGCCGTTTGTGGCCCAGAGCTTGCGGCCGTTGAGCACATAGCCGCCGCCGTCCTCGGTGGGGGTGGCGGTGGCGGCCAGGCGGGCGGGGTCGGAGCCCACGTCCGGCTCGGTGAGCAGGAAGGCCGAGATGTGGTCCTTCGCCACGAGCGGGAGCCACTTCTTCTTCTGCTCCTCGGTGCCGAACAGGCGCAGCGGCTCAGCCACGCCGATCGACTGGTGGGCCGACAGCAGCGCGGACAGCGCCGAGTGCCACGCGCCCACGAGCTGCAGCGCCTTGTTGTAGTAGACCTGCGACAGGCCCAGCCCGCCGTACTCCTCGCTCACCTTCATGCCGAGCGCGCCGAGCTGCTTGAGGCCCTCGATCACCTCGTCGGGGATCTTCGCGTCGCGCTCGATCTGGAGCGGGTCGACGTTCTCCTCGAGGAACGCGCGCAGGCGCTTGATGAAGGCCTCGCCCTTCTCAACGGCGGCGGGGTCGAGCTTGGGCTGCGGGTGGATCAGATCCAGCTTGAAGTTGCCGAGGAACAGTTCGCGGCCGAAGCTCGGGAGGCTCCATTCCGCCTCGCGTGCCGACTCCGCGACCTGCCGTGCTTCCTGCTCGCTGATCTGATTCGCCATGTGTTAAGCCTCCGTCTCGACTCGGTGCTCGGGTGTTTTACCCCGTTTGACCCGCCTCCCCACGTGGGAACATTGTGTCAAGATGGGAAACGTGGCCGTACACCAGGCAGGGACGGCTAAGCGCCCCAGGCGCACCGTGTGGCAGACGATCATCGCCATGCCGGTGGCGCTCGTGCTCATCCTCCTCATGGCCGTGGGGAGCGTGTTCCTCTGGATCGGAATCCCGATCGGCTGGATCTACGCGGTGTCGCACATGGTCGACAGCTCGCAGCCGTCGCTCGGCCCGTACGTGCTGCTGATCATCGGGATTCCCGTGACGATGGCCGTGTTCGGCAAGCTGCTCTTCGGGCTCGACCACGTATACGCCCGCGTGACCGGGCAGGAGTCCGAGGTTCAGTTCCGCGCGCCGTGGCTGAAGAGCATGCGCGGCGAGCGCAACGTCGCGCGCCGGCTCACCGTGCTCGAGATGACCATGATCGTGTCGGTGTCGATCGCCCTCGTGGGCTTCGCGATCTGGTTCTTCGGCTTCGCCGGGTCGAGTCTGCCGAACGCGTAAGGCGCGCCCTCTCCTCCCGCGCAGCCGTAGCGCGCGGCGTCTACTGCAGCAATAAAGAGCAGCATCTACGTGGGAGCCCACCCCTTATTGCTGCTGTAAACGCGACGAAGCGAGGACGCCGGACGAGGACGACAGTCCTCCCTGCTCCGTACTCCCTACTCCTTCGCGATGGGCCCGAGAAGCTCCTCGGGAACCCCGAACGCGTCCACAAGCGTGCGCGCGTGCTGCCGCAATTCACCGCAGAGCCGGTTCACGCAGCGGGTGATCGCCTTCGACTGCGGCGCGGTCATGCGGCTGTGCTCGAAGTACCAGCCTCGCTCCTGCTCGATGGTGGAGAGCGCGTAGAGGTCGCATAGCGCCGACAGCGTGTCTTTGATCGGGCCGTCGTCGCAGCGGCCCACCGCCGCCACGAACGCCTCGAGAATGATCCGGTCCACGTGCGCGCGTGCCGCCTCGAGCACGTGGTCCTGGCACTCGTTGAAGACGGTGAAGGAGTCCTGGCCGTCGTCGATGCCGCGCTTGAGCCGTCGCGCCACGCCGCCGAGCACGTGCTCCTCGCGACCGCGGAAGAGCTGGAGCTGGAACTCGCGGTCCTCGATCACGGGCTCCTCGTCACTGTTGGGTACCGCGCCGAGCACCGCGCCCACGAGCTGGCGGGCAAGCGACCGCTCCACCACCGTGTCGAACACCTGCGCGCCCACGAAGCGCACCATCTCGAGCTGGCTGAGGTCGCCGAAGCGGGCGGAGTAGTCGGTGAGCAGCCCCTTGGCCACGAGCTGGAGGAGCACGGTGTTGTCGCCCTCGAAGGTGGTGAACACGTCGGTGTCGGCCTTGAGCGCGGCAAAGCGGTTCTCGCTCAGATAGCCGGCGCCGCCGCACGCCTCGCGACAGGTCTGGATCGTGTCGGTGGCGTGCCAGGTGGCGATCGCCTTCACGCCGGCGGCGAGGCCCTCGAGCTTGCGCCGGTCGCGGTCGGCGGCGTCCGTGCTGAACACGCGGTGGAGCTCGGCCACGAGCTGCTCCTGCGCGAAGTGCAGCGCGTAGGTCTTCGCCAGCAGCGGCATCAGCCGCCGCTGATGCACGCGGTAGTCCATGAGGAGCGCCTCCGAGTCGCCGCCCGGAGGCCCGAACTGCCGGCGCGTGAGGCCGTATCGGATCGCGGTCGTGAGAGCGAGCTTCGACGCGCTGATCGACGCCCCGCCCACGCTCACGCGACCCTGGATCAGCGTGCCGAGCATGGTGAAGAAGCGGCGGTTGGCGTTCTCGATCGGGCTGACGTAGGTGCCGCTCTCGTCAACGTCTGCGTACTTGTTCAGCAGGTTCTCGCGCGGTACGCGCACGTCGTCGAACCAGATGCGCCCGTTGTCCACGCCATCGAGGCCGAGCTTCTCGCCGCAGTCCTCGATGCGGATGCCGGGGAGGACGTTGCCGTCGTCGTCGCGCAGCGGCACGAGCAGGCAGTGCACGCCGTGCTTCTGCTCGCCCTCGATGAGCTGGGCGAACACCGCCGCCATGCGGCCGTGCATCGCCGCGTTGCCGATGTAGTCCTTGCGCGACTCCTCGTCCGGCGTCTTGATCACGAACTCGCTCGTCTGCGGGTCGTAGGTGGCGGTGGTGCCCACCTCCTGCACGTTCGAGCCGTGACCGGTCTCCGTCATGGCGAAGCAGCCGGGCAGTTCGGTGCTGATCACCTGCGGCAGGTACTTCTCGTGATGTCTCTCGGTGCCGAGATGCAGGATCGCGCCACCGAACAGGCCGAACTGCACGCCGCACTTGACGAGCAGCGACAGGTCGCCGAGCCCGAGCGTCTCAAACCCGGAGATCGATGCGCCGATGTTCCCCATCCCGCCGTACTGGATCGGGAAGCCGAGCGACGTACCGCCCTCTTCCGCGAGGCGGCACATGCGCTGCATGACCCAGTCACGGTATTCGTCACGCGTGACGTCGTGCGGCGGCGCGAACTCCGGCGTGGAGATGAGCTCGCGCACGCGCTCGCGCACCTCGCGGTGCTCGCCGTCGAGGAAGCGGCGAAGAGCGTCGGGGTCGGGTGCGGCCCCGGTCGCCTCCTTGCTGGCCTCAACCGTCGACATCGCGGCGAATCATTCCATCCGCGCGAGACGGTGGACGCAGTTCATCATGCGCCCCTGGATACCCGCACGAGGGCCGATACACTCGGAGGCCGCGCCGACTTAGCTCAGTTGGTAGAGCACCTCCATGGTAAGGAGGGGGTCATCGGTTCGAGTCCGATAGTCGGCTTCAGCTTTTTGCCTGCTCAGCGGGGGTTTCCGTCGCCGGCATTGAGGTCGAAGGGCTCGTTCGGTGTCCACGGAGTGACCACTTGGTGGACGTCGAGCGCTTCGGCGGCTCGGTAGGTGTCGAGCAGTTTGATCGCGTGCTCGCGGCCATCGCGGGCGAGATGGCCGTAGTGGCGGTCGATCATGGCCAGGCTTGTTCCCATGTAGCGGGAGAGGTCGAAGGTGGAGACGCCGGCGCGGAGCGCGAAGGTCGCGAAGGTGTGCCGCAGGTCGTAGACCCGGCGAAGCGGCGCGATCCTGGCGGCCTTCTGGGCCGTTGTCCAGCTGCGGTTGCGGAAGTTATGCAGGTCGAGGTGGCCGCCGCGCGGGGAGGGGAACAGGAGCGCGCACTCCTTGTCGCGGGGTAGCTGATCGAGCGCGGTGAGCGCGATCGCCTGTAGGGGAACGGCGCGCACGCTCGCCTTCGTCTTGGGCGGCTTGACACGCCCGTTTCTGAGCGTGCGGCGGACGTATACGACCTGGGCCTGGCGGTCGATGTCTCTGTGCTCGAGCGCGAGCCATTCGCCCGGCCGGAGCCCGGTGGCGGCGGCGAACAGCACCATCGGCCGGTAGCGCCCCGGGAGCTTGTCGGTGAGCGTGTAGAGCTGTTCCCACGAGTCGAAGCTCCGTTTCTCGGTGTAGCGGCGTTGGGGGTTCTCGACCCCGAGCTTGGCGGGATTGATGTCGAGCAGTCCCCAGCTGACCGCCCGCGCGAGTACTTGGCGCAGCGCCTGCGTCGCTTCGAACCGGTGCCCGGCCGGGATGGTCATCCGCCACGACGCTATCGCCGGCGAACGGAGTTGGGTGAGACTCCGCTCGCCGAAGACGAGCACCGCCTTCGCGAGTAGCCAGCGCAGCTTCTCGGTCGTCTCCGGCTCGCCCTCGTGCTGGGCGAGATAGATGTCGACCAGCTCGGCCAATGTCGGCGACTCGACCAGACCCTGCTCGCGCCGCAGCTGCTCGAGCACCCGCTCGAGCGCCTCGGTCGCCGCCTGCTCCGACTCGAACCCGCCTCGCTGCACGCGCTTGGAACCACGCCCGCCAACCCGATACCGATACGCCCACTGCTTCCCATCCCTGCCCCGCCCTGCGAGCCGAAACACCTGCCCCTGCTGTGGGATCGTCATCACCTCCAGCCGTCTGCTTCGTGCTCCCTGTCTTGACGCAGATCGGACCGTGGCTATGTCGATCCGCGCATCTGGCATCCGCGCCAAGGACGACGGTCATCGTCGGTGGCCGAGATGCCTGCCGTGTGATGGACGCAGGTGCTGGAACATCGAACCGGCGACACCACGATTTTCAGTCAGTTACGCGCGGTTCACTGACCGCCATCACGGACTTCCCGCCGGCGGAGTACCTGCGCCACCCGGGCTACGGAGTCGTGGGCGGGGCGGGTGGTGAGCCTGCGTGCCTGCGGGAAGGTCACTAGCCGCCCGCTGCCCTCGTCCCAGAGCTTGAGACGCACGGCTCGCAGCCCGTCCAGGAGCGACAGCGTGGGCACTTGAAGGAAGATCGGGTTCTCGTCGTGCGCGCGCTGGAGGTTGTAGTTGGGGATGCGCGCGTTGAGGTGGTGCACGTGGTGGAAGCCGATGTTGCCGGTGAAGAACTGGAGCACGC
>DASUWY010000072.1 GCA_036378175.1 Thermoleophilaceae bacterium | reverse complement strand
TGGACGATGCCCTTCGGCTTGCCGGTCGAGCCCGAGGTGTAGAGGATGTAGAGCGGGTCCTCGGCATCGAGCGCCTCGGGCTCGCACTTCGGGTCGGCCGCCTCCACCGCCTCGTGCCAGAAGACGTCGCGGCCCTCGGTCATCGGCGGGTCGGTGTCGCCGCGGTTGACGACCACGACGTGCCGCATGTGGGGAAGGCCGGCGAGGATCCCGTCGACGGCCTCCTTCATCGGCGTCGGCTTGCCCCGGCGCATCGTCGCGTCGGCGGTCACGAGCACGTTCGCGTCGGAGAACTCCATCCGCTCCTTGACCGACTGCGCGGAGAAGCCGCCGAAGACGACGTTGTGGATCGCGCCGATCCGCGCGCAGGCGAGCATCGCCGCGGGCGTCTCGGGCAGCATCGGCATGTAGATGCCGACAACGTCGCCCTTCTGGATGCCGAGGTCCTTGAGCACGTTCGCGAAGCGCTTCGTCATGTCGAGCAGCTCCGCGTAGGTCACGTCACGCGTGTCGCCATCCTCGCCGACCCAGTGGTAGGCCACGCGTTCACCCCGTCCCGCGTCCACGTGGCGGTCGAGGCAGTTGTGCGACACGTTGAGCTTCCCCTCCTTGAACCACTTGGCCCAGGGCGGGTTCCACTCGAGCACCGTCTGCCACGGCTCGAACCAGTCGAGCTCCTTCGCCCACCCTTCCCACCACGCCTCGAAGTCCTGCTCTGCCTCGTCATAGACCGATGGGTCGGACAGGTTCGCCGGCTCGGCGAACTCCTCGGGGGGCTCGAAGACGTCCTCTTCCTTTAGGAGAACCTCGAGATCGCGTTCGACTTCCACGCTGTCTGCCATGTGACCCCCTCTGAATCGCTTAACAAGCTGTCTACCCGGGCAGCTTTATCCTCACCCGCGGTGTCTCTGACACGCGACATCGCGGTCCAGGTCCGGGGACTGCGAAAGAGCTACGGAACCCTTCAGGCGCTGGCCGGCGTGGATCTCGACATCCAGCGCGGCGAGGTGTTCGGCCTGCTCGGTCCAAACGGCGCGGGCAAGACCACTCTGGTGGAGATCCTCGAGGGCCACCGCCGGCGCGACAGCGGCGCTGTGAGCGTGCTCGGGCATGACCCCGCGGCGGACGAGCGGGAGCTCAGCGAGCGGATCGGCATCGTGCTGCAGGAGGAGGGGCTCGACGATGTGTTGACCGTGCGCGAGGCGGTGGAGCTCTACAGCGCCGCCTATCCGCGCCCGCGCGACCCGGATGACTGCATCGAGCTCGTCGGTCTGGCGGAGAAGCGCGACGCCCGCGTGGAGACGCTCTCGGGCGGCCAGCGCCGCCGCCTCGACCTCGCGCTCGGCATCGCCGGTGATCCCGAGCTGATCTTCCTGGACGAGCCCACCACGGGCTTCGACCCGTCCGCGCGCCGGCAGGCGTGGGAGGTGATCGATGGCCTGCGCTCGCTTGGCAAGACGATCCTGTTGACGACGCACTACATGGACGAGGCGCAGAACCTCGCGGACCGCGTGGCGGTGATCGCGGCCGGACGCATCGTCGCCGAGGGCACACCGGACACGCTCGCGGGGCGCGACGTGGGGGATGCCCTCATCTCGTTCCGGGTGCCGGCCGCCACGGGTGCGGCCGAGCTGCCGCTGCCCGCCAGCGCCGAGCGCGCGGACGGCCGCGTGAGCTTCAGCACCGAGATGCCCACGCGCGACCTCGCGCCACTCGTGGCGTGGGCGAACGAGCGGGGAGTTGAGCTCGAGGGCCTCACCGTCACCCGGCGCTCGCTCGAGGACGTCTACCTGGAGCTCACGAGGACTGGAGACGCGGCGTGATCCGCAGCGCCGACATTCCGCTGCTTGCCCGCTGGGTCGCGGCGCGGCTCAGGATCCTGCTGCGCGGCCCGCGCGGCGCCTTCTTCACGTTCATCTTCCCGATGATCTTCCTGGTCATCTTCGACGCCGCAAACAGTGGCTCCACGCTCAAAGTCACCGGCGGGAGGGTGAACTTCGCCCAGTTCTACACGCCCGGGATCGCCGTGTTCGCGGTCACCACCTCGTGCTACCAGGGGCTGATCATCCTGGTGGCGAATCTCCGCCACCAGGGCATCCTCAAGCGGGTGCGCGGCACCCCGCTGCCACCCTGGATCTATCTCACCGCCCTCGTGATGGCGGCGATCCTGGCGGCGCTGATGTCGGTGCTGCTGATGTTCGTGGTGGCGGTGCCGGCGTTCGGCTTCCACATCTACTGGAAGCTCGTGCCGGCGGCGATCGTGACCCTGCTCGTGGGTGCCGCCGCGATCACGGCGATCGCGCTGTCGGTGTCCTGCTTCGTGGACCGTCCGGAGACCGCGCAGCCGCTCGCCGGCCTCACGCTCTTTCCGCTGCTCTTCGTCTCCGGCGTCTTCTACCCGCTCGAGGGAGCGCCCGACTGGCTTCAGAAGGTCGCGCACTTCTTCCCGCTGAGCCACCTGGCGCAGGGGTTCGAGCAGTGCTTCAGCCCGCACACCACCGGCCTCGGCTTCTCGGGCGCGCATCTGGGCGTGCTCGCGGCCTGGTGGGCGGCGGGCACCTTCTACGCCGCCCGCCACTTCCGCTGGGAGAAGCGCCCGGGTGGCGGGGGCGTGTTCACGCGGCGCCGGCCGCAGCCGGAATCCGCGGGCTGAGCCGCATCGAGCTGGGCGCGGGCGTAGAGCTGCTCTAAGAGGCGCCCGCGGCGCCCACGATCTGGGTGTAGGCCTCCGCCGGATCCTGCGCGCCGAACACCGCGGAGCCCGCCACGAACAGCCGGGCCCCGGCGTCGCCGCACGGGCGCGCGGTATCGATGTCGATGCCGCCGTCCACGGTGATCGCCACATGGTTCGGCAGCAGCGACCGCAGCCGCTGGATCTTGTCGGTGGACGTGGCGATGAACGGCTGGCCTCCCCAACCCGGATTCACCGTCATGCAGAGCAGGATGTCGAACATGTCCGCCACGCCGGTGACCGCCTCCGGGGGCGTTGCCGGGTTGATGGCCAGGCCCGGAACGCAGCCCGCCTCGCGTACCGCCTTGAGCGCGTAATGCACGTGCGGCGTGGCCTCCCAGTGGATGTTGATCGAGTCCGCGCCGGCCCGCGCGAATGCCTCGACCTGATGCTCGGGCCGGTCGATCATCAGGTGGACGTCGAGCCAGCCGCCGGCGCCGTGGACGTGGTCGCTCAGCGCCTTCACCATCTGCGGCCCCATCGTGATCGGCGGAACGAAGTGCCCGTCCATCACGTCCACGTGGATCACGCGTGCCCCGGCGTCCATCACGGACTTCACCTGCTCCCACATGCGTGACCAGTCCGCCGCCAGGATCGACGGCGCAACGCGCTTGCCCTCCGGCAGGCCGGCCACGGCTACACGTGGGCCGCGCGCTTGGCGTGCGTGCGGATCTCGGAGAGGATCCGCTCGAGCCGCGGCTCGGTGTCGCGGTCCACGTGCGTCATGGCGGCGGCCACGGCCGGATGCACCCTGGCGATCTGCGCGTGCATCTCGTGCGCCACCGCGCGATAGCTCGGATGCCCCTCGCGGCCCGAGCGCAGCTCGATCACGTGCATCGCCTCGCGAGCGTTCATGTCGAGCACGTAGCGGATGCGGAAGCCGAGGCAGAGCGCATATGGCGCGAGGTCGGCCAGCCCGGCGTGGACGAGCCGCTCGTATTCGGCCTGCGAGCGGTCGAGGCCCTCGCGGTACGAATCCGCGAGGCCCGCCTCCTCGAGCTCCTCCGGCACGCCCGCACCGAGGTACGGCGTGAGCGGCTGCCACTGAACCGTGAGCATGCGGTGGCGCTGAAGGTCGCGGAAGGCGCCATAGTCGCCCACCACCTCGAAGCGGTAACGCAGCGCCTCGAAGCCGCGCCCGGGGCGGTGGCGGCGGTTCTCGCGCTCGCCAACAAGGTCGCGCAGCAGCGTGGCGCGCTCGTCCGGCGGCAGCACGTGCACGGCGCTCCGCACCTCGTCCTCAGAGACTCCGGCGGACTCGAACAGGAGCGCCGCCAGCAGGTCGTCCTCCGTGCCCTGAACGGACAGCAGGCGCACCGACGGACGCGTGTCCAGCTCGCGCCGCGCGCGATCGAGCCCAAGCCTCGCCGCCCACTGGTCCGCCGCCTGCTCGCGCTCCTCCAGGTACTCGATCCAGCGGCCGCCCCGCTCCGGATTGTCCACGCGCGCCACGAAGCTCGGCATCGTCTTCTGCAGCTCGGCGAGGATCATCCGCCCGTAATCGCGCGCCTCCGGAAGGGGCGAGGCGTGCAGGCGCATCAGCAGCTGCTCGTACGCCTGGCCGGTGGCGAAGATGCCCATGTGCGAGAGCGACGCCGCCGGCAGGAGGCCGCGCAGCAGATCGAGCGCCTTCGCGTTGATCGAGCGGCGATGCGCCGCCTCGGGTTCGCCGTCCCCGCGCGGGAAGCGCTCCTCCGCCCACTCCCTCACCCGCGGGAGCGCCTCGGAGTAGGTGCGGAAGAGGAAGTCCATCGTCTCGGCGTACTCCGGTCCGAGCGACTCGTCGCGCCAGTAGCGATAGCCGCCGTGGCCGGGGATCGGCGAGTCGTACGCGATGTAGCGGGTGGACTGCTCCAGGTAGGCGGCAACGCGGCCGCGCTGGAGCACCTTCGTCATCACGTTCGACACCCATTCGCACGCGATGTGGGCGCCGCCGAGCTGCGCCACGGAGTCGTCGCCGTAGCCGAGGAAGATCGTTCGATAAAGGCGCGCGGCTCGCTCGCCCTCGTCGCCATCGAAGGTCGCGGCCGTGCCTGTCTCGAGGTCGCCCGCGAACTCGTCGAGGAACAGCCGCCGCAGCGTTCCCTGGTAGCGCGAGTAGCGGGCGAAAAGCGCTCCCTTCACCGTCTCCGGCAGATTCACCAGCGCGAACACCGGCTGGTCGAGGTTGGTGAAGTGGGGCGCGAGGAGCGCCCGCTCCTCCTCGCTGAAGCTCTCGACCGGGTAACGCATCGGGCTGGCCATACTAGGCGACCGACCGGCCGCCCCTAGTAGACGCGTCAGCCCTTGCCGTTCCAGCCGACCGTCACGCCATCCGGCGCCACGATGGTCGGCACCACGCCGCTGCCCCGCGAGTGCTCCATCAGCTCCTCGCGCCACGAGCGGTCCGCGGTGGCATCGCGCTCCTCCCACTCGAGGCCCTCTGCGGAGAGTGCGTCGCGGGCGGCCTGGCAGTAGGGGCAGCCGGGCTTCACGTACATCACGCGCTCGGACATGGTGAATGAGCGTACCGATGCCGGGGCAGTAGCTTTCCTGCCGTGTCCGACGTGGAGCACGACCCGGGTGTCGAAGCTGAACTGAACGAAGTGGGACGAGCGCTGTACGCGTCATTCCCGCAGCGCAGCCGCAATCCGGTGAAGGCGCTCGACGCGCGGGCCATGGAGCTGGCGTCTCAGGACGCGGAGCTGCGCGCGGCTCTCTTTCGCTTCGTGGACGTGACGCCCGCCTGCCGCTCGCTAGACGACCTGGCGCGGCACCTGAGCGGCTATCTGAACGAGGTGGACGCCAAGCCGCCGCCGCTCGAGGTGGCGATGCGCATGGCGGGCACGAAGCCAGGGCGCACAGCGCTGGGCGCTGCCGCTGCGGGCGGGGTGCGGCACATGGCGCACCGCTTCATCGTGGGTGACTCGCCGCGCAAGGCGCTCGGCATCCTCCGCGAGCTCTGGGAGGGGGGCGCGGCATCCACGGTGGACCTGCTCGGCGAGGCGACGGTGACCGAGGCGGAGGCGGACCGCTATGCGGCGCGCTGCGCCGAGGCGCTCGACACGATCGCGGAGGCGGCTCCACGCTGGCCCGAGCGCCCGCAGCTCGAGGCGGACTCCCTGGGCCCGCTGCCGCGCGCCAACCTCTCGGTGAAGGTCTCCGCCCTCACTCCGCACATCCGCCCGGACGCGCCCGCGCTCGGCCGCGACGACGCCGCGCGCCGGATGCGCCCGCTGCTGCGAAAGGCGCGCGACCTCGGCGCCCACCTGCACATCGACATGGAATCGCTCGACGCGCTCGAGACCACCATGGACCTGATCTTCGAGCTGCTCGACGAGGACGAGTTTCGCGAGGGCCCGTCGGCAGGCCTCGTGCTGCAGGCGTACCTCCGCGAGTCGCCGAACCAGCTGGACAGCATCCTCGCGTGGGCACGGCAGAGCCCGCGCAAGCCCCCGCTCGTGGTGCGGCTCGTGAAGGGCGCGTACTGGGACCACGAGATTGTGGAGGCGCGACAGCACGGCTGGGAGACGCCGGTGTTCGAGGTGAAGGCCGAGTGTGACCGCAACTACGAGCAGCTCACCCGCCGGCTGCTCGACGCGCGCCCTGCCGTTCGGGTGGCGATCGCATCGCACAACCTGCGCTCGATCTCCCACGCGATCGCGTACAACCGCCACTCGGGCGGCGAGGACCGCGACCTCGAGCTTCAGGTGCTCCGCGGACTCGGCGATGAGCTGGGGTACGCCCTCGCGGCGCAGGGACAGCGGGTGCGGGTGTACTGCCCGGTGGGCGATCTGGTGGCCGGAATGGCGTACCTCGTGCGCCGGCTGCTCGAGAACACCTCGAACGAGTCGTTCCTGCACGAGCAGGCGATGGGCGTGCCGCTCGAGGAGCTGCTCGCGGCGCCGTGAGGCCGTTCGCAAATGAGCCCACGCTCGAACTGCGCCGGGCCGCCGCGCGCGAGTCGCTCGTGGCTGCGATGCGCGATCTCGACCCGCAACTGCCGCTGGCGGTGCCGATCCTGGTGGGGCGCGACCGCGGCGCGCACGAGGGCTTCGAGTCCACCGACCCCGGCGAGCCCGACCGCGTGGTGGCCACCGCCGGCCGCGCGACCGAGGCGGACGCCGCGGCCGCGGTGGAGGCCGCCGCGGCAGCTTTTCCGGCGTGGCGCGACATCGGGGCGCGGGCGCGCGCCGACGTGCTCGTGGGCGCGGCGGAGATCCTCCGCTCGCGGCGGCTCGAGCTCGCGGCGCTGCAGGTGCGCGAGTGCGCGAAGCCATGGGGCGAGGCGGATGGCGACGTGTGCGAGGCCATCGACTTCCTCGAGTACTACGCCCGCGAGGCGGTGAGGCTCGAGCACGGGCCGGACCTGCTCCAGGTGCCGGGCGAGCGCAACTCGATGCGCTACGAGCCGCGCGGCGTGTGCGCCGTGATCGCGCCCTGGAACTTCCCGCTCGCGATCCCCACGGGGATGACCTCGGCCGCTCTCGCGGCGGGTAACAGCGTGGTGCTGAAGCCCGCGGAGCAGTCGCCCGCCTCCGCGCTCGCGCTGGTGGACGCGCTGCGCGACGCGGGCGCCCCGCCCGGGGCGATCTCGCTGCTGCCCGGCTTCGGCGAGGTGGGCGCCGCCCTCGTGCGCGACCCGCGCGTGCACGTGATCGCCTTCACGGGCTCGAGTGCGGTGGGGCTCGAGATCGTCCGCTCCTCGGCCGACACGCCGGAGGGTCAGGGGCACGTCAAGCGCGTGGTGGCTGAGATGGGCGGCAAGAACGCCGTGATCGTGGATTCCGACGCCGACCTCGACGATGCCGTGCCGGCCATCATCAGGTCCGCGTTCGTGTATGCGGGGCAGAAATGCTCGGCGGCGTCGCGCGTGCTTGCGCACGAGGGCGTGGCGGACGCCCTGCTCGAGCGCCTCTCGGGCGCCGTGAACGTGCTGATCGTGGGCCAGGCGGACGACTTCGCGATCGACGTGCCGCCGGTTATCGAACGCGACGCGCAGGAGCGCGTGCGCCGCTACGCGGAGCTCGCGGCGAGCGACGGCCGCGTGGTGGCGCAGCAGCCCGATATCCCTGCAAATGGCTGGTTCTGCGCGCCCACTCTCGTCACCGACCTGCCGCCGGACTCGGCCGTGCTGCGCGACGAGATCTTCGGCCCGGTGCTGGCAGTGGAGCGAGTGAGGTCGATCGCGGAGGCGTGCGACGCCCTCGAACGCTCCCCGTTCGCCCTCACAGGCGGTCTCTTCTCACGCAACCCGGACACGGTGGCGGAGGTGACCCGCCGCACACCCGTCGGGAACCTGTACGTGAACCGCCACATCACGGGGGCGATGGTCGGGCGCCAGCCCTTCGGCGGCAATCGCCGGTCTGGCATCGGGTCGAAGGCCGGGGGGCCCGATTACCTGCTGCAGTTCGTGGAGCCGCGCGTTGTGACGGAGAACACGATGCGTCACGGCCTCGTGGTGGAGTAGGCATAGATCTCGGCGGACTGGTAAACAGTTCGTATACGCCGTCTGGCGTATCCGGCAGGGGGGAAGCGATGCCAGTCCTTGAGTGCTCACGCTGCAATGAGCTGTATTACTCGGCTCATGGGTCCACCACGCTCTCGTGTGATGCCTGCGGCGGCGGCGTGTGGCGGGTCTTCGACGATGAGGTGAGCTTCGCGCGCGTGGCCGCGCTCGATCGGAGAGCTCAGCCGGGTGATCACGCCGTCCTCGTCTATGCCCAGGAGGGGCCGGCAGCGGACTTCTGCGCCGACTACCTGCGCGATGGGATGGCTCATGGAGAGCGCCTCGTGCTCGCCATCCCTGAGGCGCTGCGCGATGCGGTGCTGGAGCGCCTGGGTTCAGCTGCGGTGGGCGACGCGCTCGTGCTCGACTCGCGGGAGATCTACAGGCCCGGGTTCAACCCGGAGGCCACCGCTGCGGAGTATGCGGATCTGGCTCGCTCGAGCGGAGCCGTGCGGCTCCTGTGCGGGCCCGATGGGGAGGCCGCGGCCGAAATCGACGCCGCCGACCTGGAACGCTACGAGCGAATCGCCCACCAGCTCGTGATCGAGCTGAATGCCACGGCGCTGTGCGTGTACGACGGTCAGCGGCTGCCGATCGGCTTCTCGCCCGTGGCGGTGCACACGCACCCGCTCATCTCGCGTGACGGCGATAAGCTTCGCCGCAACCCGGACTTCGTCTACGAGGTCACCTAGAAACGGGGCCGGAGTCGGAAATTCGGCTTCGGCTTCCCGAGTGGGTGGGCGCGATCTGACGACGGACGCGGGATGAGTCGATGCTGGAAGCATCGGCGATCCCGCGGGTGGCGTCAGGCGCGCCCAGGCGCCGGGAAGGCGCGCATGAATTTGCGAGTCAGGCCACCTAGAACAGTGCGCTGATGGAGGTGCCCACGTCGTGGGCGAGATGGAAGAGCGGGGAGGGCACGATGCCGAAGAAGATCGTGGCCGCGGCCATCACCAGCGTGACGAGGAGCACCTCGGGCTGCGCGCGCGGATCCGCCTCGGGGGACCAGCCGGCCACCGGCTGCACTTCGCGCGCACGCCGCCGCGGGCGGCCGGGTAGCTCGAGCTTGAACGGAGTCATCCACATCACGGCGATCACGCGCAGGTAGTACACCAGCGAGATCATCGAGCCCACGACGATTATCACGCCGAGCCACGCCCAGTTCCCGTCCACCGTGGCGGAGATCAGGTAGAACTTTCCGATGAAGCCGGCGGTGGCGGGGAAGCCGGCGAGCGAGAGCATCGCGATCGTCATCGGCCAGGCCAGCCACGGGCTCGCCGCGCCGAGGCCCTCGAGCGACTTCAGTCCATCGCCGTGCTCGGACACGCGCTCGCGTGCGATCACAACGCCGAACGCGGCGAGGTTCATGAACAGGTAGACCGCCAGGTAGAACGCCGTTGCCTGCAGGCCGAGCTGCGTGCCCACCACCACGCCGGCGAGCATGTAGCCCGCCTGCGCCACGCCGGACCACGCGAGCATTCGCTTGAGCGAGCTCTGCGCGATCGCCCCGACGTTGCCCACGATGATCGTGATCACCGCCAGCGCGGCGAGCGCCGGCGCCCATTGCACCTGCGCGCTGATCAGTGCCTCGAGGAAGAAGCGAAGGATGATCGCGAAGGCCGCCGTCTTCGTGGCCACCGCCATGAAGGCCGTGACCGGCGTGGGCGCGCCCTCGTAGACGTCCGGCGTCCAGGCATGGAACGGCGCCACGCTCGCCTTGAAGGCGAGGCCTGCGGCCGCCAGGGCGATCCCGGTGAGCAGCAGCGGATCCGTGACCTTCACGCCGCTGCCGATGGCGCCGTCGATGGCGGCGAAACCCGTGTGGCCGGTGGCGCCGTAGATCAGCGCCAGCCCGTAGAGCAGCGTGGCGGATCCCACAGAGCCGATCACGAGGTACTTGAGGCCGGACTCGAGCGAGGTCTCGCGGCGCACGTCGCTCGCGCACAGCACGTACAGCGGAATCGAGAGCAGCTCGATTCCTATGAAGAGCGTGATGAGGTTCTCGGCGGACGCGAGGATCGTCATGCCCGCGATCGAGCCGAGCATGAGGCCGAAGAACTCGCCGGTGCCGGACTCCCGCAGCGCGCGCGATCGCCACGCGAACGCCACCGTGGCCACGCCGGATATGTAGAAGAGGAGCGAGAGTCCGAGCGACAGCGCATCGTGTGCCAGCGCGCCTTCGACGATCGGCTTGGAGTCGCCCGTGTGCCAGTTCCAGATCGTGAGGCCGATCGCGGCGCCGAGCGCGCCGACGGTGAGGAGCGGCACGAGCACGCGCTGAGCGAAGCGCCCGCGGATCAGCGCCGCCATCAACACGATCACAGCGCCGCCCGCGGTGGCGAACAACGGCGAGATGCCCTTGTAATCGATCACCGGAGCCTTGGCGGCGGCTATGAGGTGAAGAGTTGTCATCGCTTGAGCGCCACCTGGGACGAGTGCTGCTGAGTCGGGGCGAACGCGTTGATCCTGTGCAGCAGGAAGTTCGGATACACGCCGAGCGCGAGGATGATGAGCACGAGCGGCGCGATCACGCCCAGCTCCGGCCCGAGCGCGAGGTCACGCGACTCGGCATGCACGCCCACCGGGTTGTGCATCGCCCGCTGGTAGAAGCGGATCATGTACACGGCCGCCAGCACCACGCCCACGCTCGCCACCAGCCCGTAGACGATCTTCGACTGGAAGGTGCCGAACAGGATGTAGAGCTCGCCGATGAAGTTCGACGAGCCGGGCATCGCCAGCGTGGCCAGCGCGACGATCAGGAACACGCCCGCGAGCACCGGCGCGCGGAACGCCAGTCCGCCCATCCAGTCGAGCGAGTCGCGGCCCTGCGCGCGGATCGCGAGGTACCCGATGATGAGGAAGAGCGGCGCCACCACAAGCCCGTGATTGACCATCTGCATCACGGCGCCCTGCCCGCCCTTCGGATCCAGGGAGAAGATGCCGAGCAGGATGAAGCCGAGCTGCGCGATCGACGAGTAGCCGAGCACGAGCCGCGCCTCGTCCTGAGAGAACGCGAGCACCGAGCCGTAAAGGATCGACACCACCGCCACGGCCAGCATGAGCTCCTGGAAGTGCACGGATGCCTGCGGCAGCACCGGCAGCACGATCCGCAGGAAGCCGTACACGCCCACCTTCGACACCACGGCTGAGAACACGAGGATCACCGGCAGCGGCGCCTGACGGTAGGCGTCCGGCATCCAGCCGTGGAGCGGGAACGCGGGGGCCTTCACGAGGAAGGCGGCGGCGAACAGCAGGAAGATCCAGTACTGCGAGCCGCCGGACAAATGAGCGTGCTGGAGCGTGGCGAGTGAGAACGAGATGTGCCCGCCCGCCGGCGTGGCCATAACGCCGAGGGCGACAGCGGCCGCCAGCATCAGGAGCGATCCGGCGAGCGTGTAGATCACGAGCTTCGTGGTGGCGTAGACGCGGTCCTCGCCGCCCCACATGCCCACGAGGAAGTAGAAGGGCACGAGCATCAGGTCGAAGAACACGACGAACAGCGCGAGGTCCTGCGCCATGAACGCGCCGAGCACCGCCGTCTCGCCGAAGCCCATGAACATCATGAAGAGGCGCGGCCGGTCCCACTCGCGCAGCGCGGCGGCGAGCGACGCGGGCACCCACAGCAGGGCGGTGAGCACGATCAGGAACAGGTTGAGCCCGTCCACCGCCAGCGAGTAGCGGATGCCGAGCTCCGAGATCCAGTTGTCGTTCGTGATGAACTGCAGCCCGCCGCCGGTCTTGAAGCGCGCGAGCATCACGATCGCGTAGGCGAGCGTGAGCACCGTGCCGGTGACGAGCGTCCAGCCGGCGAGCCGGCGCGGCACGAACATCGCGAGCAGCCCCGCGACGGCGGGCAGGAACAGGATGATCGACAGGTAGATCGTCATCTCAGAACGCCGCCTGGATCAGGAAGTAGAGGCCGAGGCCGCCAAAGCCGAGGAGCATCAACACGGCATAGGCGCGCAGGTAACCGGACTCGAGCGCGCGGGCGATCGAGGTGCCCGTGCCCACCACTCGCGTTGCGCCGCCCACGAGCGTGCCCTGCACGAACGCGCTCTCCACCACGTAGCGGCCGAAGTTGCCGAACGTGGCGGTGGGCCGCACGAACACCGCGTCGTACAGCTCGTCGAAGTACCAGCGGTTCACGAACAGGCGGTACAGGAACGGGAGGCGCTGGATGAGCCGCGCGGTTGTGCCGGGCTGGCGCAGGTAGCAGACGTAGGCGATCGTGATCCCGGCTAGCGCGATCCCGGCGCCGATGATCAGCCCGATCCACGAAGCGCTGTCGGTGGGCTGCGTGTTGATGAACCTGGAGTCGGCGAAGGCCGGGTCGAGGAAGTTCCGGAGCCAGTGCGTGACGCCCGGGATGCCGACGATGCCTCCGATTACCGCCAGCACCGCGAGGATCGCCATCGGGAACTTCATCGGCCACTCACGCTCGGCGATGTGGTGCTCGGCGCCGGGGAAGCCCACATCGGTGTCCTCGTGCTCGCCCGTCATCGGGTTCACGTGCTCGGCGTGGTAGAGCTCGCCGCGCTCGAGCGACTGCGCCTCCGGCACGGCGTCGCCGTGGAACACGCGGAACACCATCCGGAACGAGTAGAAGGCGGTCATCAGCGCGGCGGCGAAGCCCACGATGGCGAGCACGAGGTAGTAGCCGCCGCGGTGAACGTCGAAGCCGAGGATCTCGTCCTTCGAGAACCAGCCTGAGAACGGCACCATGCTGGCGAGCGCGAGCGCTCCGATCAGGAACGTGATGTAGGTGAAGCGCATGGATTTGCGGAAGCCGCCCATGCGGTCGATGTCCTGGATGCCGGCCATCGCGCCGATCACGGAGCCCGCGCCCATGAACAGAAGCGCCTTGAAGAACGCGTGCGTCATGAGGTGGAAGAGGCCGCCGTCGTAGCCGCCGGTGGAGACGCCGACCATCATGTAGCCGATCTGGGACATCGTGGAGTAGGCGATGATCCGTTTGAGGTCGGTCACCGCCAGCGCGCAGGTTGCGGCGAAGAAGAGCGTGGCGGCGGCGATCCCCGCGGTGATGTTCGCCGCGGTGGGCGCCTGCTCGTAAAGCGGGTGGAAGCGCGCGATCAGGTAGACGCCGGCCGTGACCATCGTGGCCGCGTGGATTAGCGCGCTGACGGGCGTGGGGCCCTCCATGGCGTCCGGCAACCAGGTGTGGAGCGGCAGCTGCGCCGATTTGGCGAACGCGCCCACGGTGAGCAGCAGGCAGGCTGCAATCAGCGTGCCCTGGTCGTGGCTGAAGTGGGTCTTCGAGCCGGCGAAGATGCCCGTGAAGCTCACGTGGTGGCCCGCGTTCTTCCAGAGCAGGAACGCGGCGATCACGAGCGCGACGTCGCCGATCACGTTCATCACGAACGCCTTGATGCCGGCCGCGGTGGCGGTGGTGCGGCGGTACCAGAACGAGATCAGGAGGTATGACGCCGTGCCGACGCCCGCCCACCCGACGATGAGGATGATGATGTTGCCGGCGAGGACCAGCAGCAGCATCGTGAAGACGAAGTAGTTGAGGTAGGCGAAGTAGCGGTTGAAGCCCCGGTCCGACGTCATGTACGAGATCGAGTAGACGTGGATGAGGAAGGACACGCCGCTCACCACCAGCGCCATGAACAGCGAGAGCGGGTCCACGTAGATGCTCATCCCGATGTTCAGGCCGGCGCTGTGCGCGTAGTCGAAGAGCGTGGATGAGGCGTGACGCGCGTGCGGCGCGAGGTCCTGCATCTTCAGCGCCGCCAGGATCGAGCAGACGAACGAGCCGAGGATCATGGCCGAGCCGAGCCACCCGCCCGCGCGACCGGGTAGCGCACGCCAACCGAGGGAGATCACGATCGTCCCCGCCAGCGGGAACGCCAGCACCAGCCATGCCCAGGCTGTTGCGCTCACCCGCGAAGCTCCGACAAGGCGTCAACGTCCTCAGGAATCCGCCGGCGGAAGATGCCGACGATGATCCCGAGCCCCACCACGACCTCGCAGGCGGCCACGACCATCACGACCAGAGCGAAGATCTGGCCGTCACCGTTGCCCCACATGCGCGAGAACGCGATCAGCGCGAGGTTGCCGGCGTTCAGCATCAGCTCGAGGCAGAGCAGCACCACCAGCGGGTTGCGCCGCGTGAGCACGCCCGCGGCGCCGATCGCGAAGATGAACGCCGACAGCACGAGGTACCAGGTAACGCTCACGCCGCGCCGCCTCCCTCGGTGAGCTCCTCGAAGCCGCGCCGCTTGCGGGCGAGCACGAGCGCTCCCACGGCGGCGATCAGAAGCAGGTAGGAAGCCGCCTCGAACGGGATCAGGAACTGGTTGAGCAGCAGCGAGCCGATCTGCGCCGGGGCGCCGAAGCCGTTGTCGACGTGGGCGCCGTGCGTGTCGAGCGCCTTGAGCCCGGAGCCGATCACCGCGATGCACAGCTCGATCAGCACGCAGGCCGCGAACAGCACCCCCAGCGGGCGGATGCCCGGCACGTTCTGCCCGAGCGGCTCCTCGGCGCCGCCGATGTAGGCGACCACGAACACATACAGCACCATCACGGCGCCCGCGTACACGATCAGCTGCGCCGCGGCGAGGAACTGCGCGTGCAGGAGCAGGAACAGCACCGCTAGGAAGAACAGGTGCCCCACGAGCGAGAGCACGCTGTAGAACGGGTTGCGCAGGATCACCACGCCCGCTGCTCCCGCCAGCGCGCCGATCGCCGCGATGAAGAAGACGATGTCCTCGAAGATCATTCGTCCCCCGTACGCAGCGGCGTCTTCTCGATCGGGTCGGCCAGCAGCATCTCCTTCGTGAACAGGAGATCCGTGCGCGTGTAGTCGGCGAGCTCGTAGTCGTTGCCCATCGTGATTGCGTCGAACGGGCAGGCCACCTCGCAGTAGCCGCAGAAGATGCAGCGCGTCATGTTGATCTCGTAGACCGCCGCGTAGCGCTCGCCGGCCGACACCTGGTGGTCGGGCGTGTTCTCGGCGGCCACCACGCGAATGCACTCGGCCGGGCACGCGGCGGCGCAGAGCGAGCAGCCCACGCACTTCTCCAGGCCCGAGTCCTCGAAGCGATGCAGCTTGTGGCGCCCGCGGAAGCGCGGGTACACCGGCGTCTTCTGCTCGGGGTACTCCATCGTCACCGGGCCCTCGACCACGCGCGCGAACGACGTCTTGAGGCCGCGCAGCGTCTCGCCGAACACCCGGTACACCGACAACGGTCCGCCGGGCTTGGGCCCGCGGCCCACTTCGATCACGTCTGCTGAGGGGTCGTATGGGGTCATGTGGCGACGAGGATTGCGGTGACGAGGACGTTGAGGGTGGCGAGCGGCAGCAGCACCTTCCAGCCGAACGACATGAGCTGGTCGTAGCGGAGGCGCGGCAGCGTGGCGCGCACCCAGATGAAGAGGACGAGGAAGAACAGCATCTTGAGCACTACCCAGAGCGGGTTCAGGAAATCGGGGCCGGGTCCATGCCATCCGCCGAGGAAGGTGGCGGTGGCGATGCCCGCGATCACGATCATGTTGATGTACTCGGCCATGAAGAACGAGCCGAAGCGCATGCCGCCGAACTCCGTGTTGTAGCCGCCCACGATCTCGGCGTCCCCCTCGGGCAGGTCGAACGGCGCGCGCGCGGTCTCCGCGAAGCCAGCCACCATGAAGATGCAGAAGCCCACGAACTGCGGGATCACGTACCAGATGTTGTCCTGCGAGGCGACGATGTCGACGATCGACAGCGAGCCCGCCGTCATCGCCACGCCGAGCAGCGACAGGCCGAGCGCGACCTCGTAGGAGATCAGCTG